>JBCBLJ010000272.1:0-9403 GCA_038520195.1 Planctomycetota bacterium | reverse complement strand
TCTCACGCTACGCTCAACAACCATGAAAATTCTGATCGCCGATGACAACCCGATGTGGGCCAAGCTGCTTGAAGAGAATACTCGGCGATGGAAGTTTGATCCCCTGGTGGTCCCCGATGGAGACGCCGCGCTCGAGTGTTTGCGATCCGAAGAGTCAATTTGCCTCGCGATACTGGACTGGCAGATGCCCGGCGTTTCCGGCATCGACGTTTGCCGCGAAATTAAGGACGATCATTCGCGTCCCTTCACGTATGTCGTGATGTTGACGAGTCGCGATACGAAAGAAGACACCGTGGCTGGCTTAGATGCCGGCGCCGATGACTATTTGACCAAGCCCGTCGAGATGGCGGTCCTGAAAAGTCGATTGGGGGCCGCCCGCCGGATCATCGAGGCGATTCCGCCCAAGAACTGGACCAAACCGCAAATCGATGGCTACGACGTTCAACGAGTCCTCGGCAAGGGTGCCTTCGCGACCGTGTGGGAGGCGACTCGAATCGACGACGGCCAGTCGGTTGCAATCAAGATCTTGCGCGTGGACCTCGCGACCGAGACCGTCTTTGGGCGATTTGCTCGCGAAGTGAAAATGCTCGAGACGCTCGACCATCCATACATCACGCGGATTTACGACAGCCGCGTTGACCGCAAAGTCGGTTACTACGTCATGGACTTGGTGCCGGGCGGAACGCTCTATGCCTATGAAAAGACCGCCCCGTCGGGCGTCGATCGGATCCGGATCATTCAGCGAGTTTGCGAAGGACTGGATCATGCTCACCAGAGAGGCGTGATTCACCGGGATATGAAGTTTTCCAATGTGATGGTCGATGACGAACAGTTGCCCAAAATCGTTGACTTTGGAATGAGCAAATCACTCTTTGCGCCTCGGCAATCAGACCTGCTCGAGACGATGGAGGGTTCCGTGCTTGGAACTCCGTTATTCATGAGTCCCGAGCAAGCGCGGGGCGAGATCAACAAGTTGGACGGTCGTAGTGACTTGTTCTCGGCGGCCATCATGCTTTACATCCTTCTGCTTAGGCGTCACCCGTATTCGCTCAAAGACAACGACAACCGCAAAATCATCGAGGCCATCTCGAACGGTCACGCCCGAGCGCCCACCGAGCTCAAACCCGACTTCAATCCAGACCTCGAAGCGATCTTGATGAAAGCACTCGCCGCTGAACCCGGCGACCGATATGAAACTGCCGGCGAGTTTGCCGAGGCGCTGCGGATGTTCCTTGAGCGTCGAGCAGGCTGATCAGATCGTCTCGTAAGCTGAATTCACGTTGCCTTCCGAACGTCAAATCGAGATGCGAAAAATCGCGTGATCGAGAACGTGAAAAAGAGAATGATTGCCATGAACATCAGTCGAAGACCAACGCCAAGATAGAAAACAGCGTCCTGATCGGGCGTTCCGCCCCATCCGGGCACGTCCATCTCCGATCGAAGCCAGCGTTGATCAAGGATCACATAGGCAACGCCGACGAACAGGACCGACACGGCGAACCCACGGCCGGCCCAAAGATAAGACGCCACTGATGTTCCGAGGACGCAGAGCAGCAGTGCGACCCAGCCATGAGGAGCGACGAATTCGGTGAGGAGTTGAATCATGGTCAGTCGTTAAAACAAGCGAAAGAAAAGTGCTCAGCTCCCAATCGATTGTATTTCCGTAACGGGAATAAAACACAAGCCTTCCGACGATTCGGGGTAGCAGTAAAGAGTCCCTTCACCGTCCATCTCGAAGTGTGAAATCTCAGCGCGGAGACAACTGTCTTGCAGTTCAATTTTGGTTTTCATGGTCGGAAGCGACGAGACCATCGCTTGCCATCGCGCGAGCTGCGGGTCCACGCCCAAGAATTCGGCCTCGAACGAATCCGTCAACCGCTCGCAGAACGAGAGGCCGCTCGTGCTTGGGAACATGTCGGTTCCGATATGGATGCGGTTGCTCGCAGGTTTCCACAAGAAGGTGAGGCGGGACCCAGAAAGGTAGGCCACAAAGACGTCACATGGCGTGCGATGCTGCCAGCGTGGATGCGGCGACAAAGCCGGCTCAGATCGTGCAAACTCTAACCATCGACCACAATCAATCGCCGTGCCCGTGGTGCGACAGATTTGGCCGAGGCAAAACATCTTCAATCGAGTGGCTATGCAAAATGCGATTCGGTCTGGGCACTGGATGCACCGGGCTCGACGGTTCGTTGAGGTTGTCGCCGACGCGCCGGCTCGATGGGCGGTCCCCATTAAAGCTGGTCGTTGTGGTTTAGGCCAGCTGAAACGCTGGGGTGCCCGGCGCGAACCATTGCCGGGCATCTCGCTCTCGTTCGTCAAGCCTACCACTCGACCGGTCCGTCGAGCGACGGTCGTTTCATCGATCGAGAACGACTTTTTCGGTACTTGATCTCCGCGACCGTGCCTGCGCTAAGCACCCACACAACTGGTATCCACCACGTGCTGAGTGTCGTCAGCATGAACGACGTGTGATAGCGGCGGGCAAAGGGGATGAGGACCGAGAGCAATAGAGCCGAAAAGAGGGTGGCTTCCAGCGCGCCCTTTGCGAACCCACGCCATTGGATCCGGTGAGGTCGCGAAGTCTCTGCGGAGACCGGAGACTTGTATGGATTGGGTGCCAATCAGGACTCCGTCGATCACGCGCGTACCTTGAGTTCGGGCCAAAACTTGAACGCGCTGTGCCCGTTCACAGCCTCTCTGAATCGCGTCGAAGCAATGATAGCTAAGCGATTCTTCGTCCCGTTGACCGCGGCGACCGCGTCTTCTCGGTGTTGCGGGCGGTGCCCGTAGGACTACCGGCCAGCGGCGCGCGGATGCGGGCCAACGCATTCTTCATCGCGACGCCGTCTCGAAATCTCTTTCGCGGATTCGGATCGATCGATTTGCGGACAAACGCGATCAATTCGTTGGAGATGCCTTTGCGGAGTCGACTGTAACCCGGCATCGGGCCCTCAAAGGGATACTCGGGCAACTCTCCCGACAGCATCCGGTACAGCACCAAACCGAGCGAGAAGACATCGCTTCGATACGACGGTTTTCCCATCGCTTGTTCGGGAGCCATGTAGCCCAGGGTCCCTGACGCGGACACATCGAACGTTCCTGTTTCCACGCGAGCCAGGCCGAAATCGGTCAGCCGAATGGTCTGGTTTGGAAAGAGAATGAAATTCTCGGGCTTGATGTCCCGGTGCAGAACTCGATTCTCGTGAGCGAATGCGACCGCATCCACCATCTGGTAAAGATACTCGACCGTTAACGAGCGAGACATTCGGCGACACATCCGGTCACCCAACGATTCATCCCCGAGGGGGAACGCCATCACGAAATGGTCTTCGATGAACTGCGCGTTTTTGAGCTGGAGAATTCCCGGATGCTCAAGGCTGGCAACGATCCGTACTTCTCGCTGTATATCTTCCAGCGTCTGCACGTTGCTCACGTAACGGTCGTCAGGAACCTTGAGCGCGACGCTACGGCCTTCAATCGTGTCCATCGCAGCAAACACGGTCGAAAACCCGCCTTCGCCGAGCCTTCTCGTGATTCGGTATTTGTCCAATCGACTGTTGACGCGAATCGGCCGCGGCGGAGACGATTGGTGTGCGAAGATGCGAAGGGCAGACACGGTCTGTCGATGGAGCGCGAAGCAAGGCGTGGGATCACTCCGAAGGAGCCCACCAACCGGAACATCGACCAATCGTCTTCCACTTCAACAGTCTTTTTGCTGTCGAGGGACGGTCACATGGACCGAGACCGCCGCCGGCGGTGACCGGATCAAGAACGATCGAGGCTCTAGGGGCCCGTTAAAGCTCCAGGTTTCGAAACATCAACAGTCGAAATTCAGCCACCTGCGATCCCGGGATGTCGGTTGCTTTGAGTCGTAGCGTCATTCGTCCAGGCTGCAGATCAATGGTGCCCAGACTCATCGGTTTCCATCGTTTTACGTCGCCTTCGGCCCGCACAACGCGATCATTTTTCGCACCAATCAACGGCCCATCGACAGCCTGAGTCACCTTTGCCATCAGTGTTTGGTCCCCGAGGGACAACTCGATCGTGGCCCCAAGGTCCTTTTCGGGGCAAGCGTAGTAAAGCTCGACCTCGTGCTTGCCCGACGTGAGTACGTCCACCTCCCACGCGATCTCGTCTTTCTCTGTTATCCAATTCAGCAAGTAGCTGCAATTCGGAAAGCGGTTGCTGCGTTTGATATCGCCGTTGGCGGTCGCATCTCGCGCCGGGATTTGCGTGAACTTGGCTTCGGGATGCCCGAGTGTGAACGGTCTTTTCGCCGCGGCGTCCGAGGGCAAAGTTTCACGCCATTGCTTGATTGCCTCGCTGAGTCGAGCCGCGATCTCAGGGCGATCTTTTGCGACATCCTTGTTTTCACCGCGATCGTTCTCGATATCAAAAAGTTGACCGGTGTGGTGCATCCGATACTTTTGAGTCCGAGCGGAGAACTTGTTTTTCCAGGAACTGAAGAGGACACGATCGTTTTCGGAAGTCACCACCGATGGTTCGGTGAGATCCGAATAGATCGAGACTCCGTCATGAGGCTTGCCCGACTTGGCGGCGGACTTCCAATCGATGCCGGCGAATTCGGAAAGCGTCGGCAGCAGGTCGATGGCGCCAGCAACACGCTCCACCTTTGTTCCGGGCTCGATCCCTTGCGGGTAGCGGACAACACAAGGCGATCGTAAGCCTCCTTCGTACGTGGACCCCTTCCGTCCTCGCATGCCACCGTTGAAACGCGAACCGTTGGGGCCGTTGTCGCTGAAGTAGAGGACGAGCGTGTCGTCGGTTAACTCATTGCGCGCCAGGAAGCGATCGAGACCGCCCATGTTCTGGTCGATGTTCTCAACCATTGCCAACGCGGCTCGCGTGTGTTCGAGTTTTTGCTTCCGCGCGTTCTCGGGCGCGGGATCTGGAACGATCGTTTTTTCTTTGAATTTGTCCCAGTTGGCATCGGGGACCTGCATCGGCGAGTGCGGCGTGTTGAGCGCGATGTAGACGAAAAACGGCTTGTCCCGATCGCTCTCCATGAACTTGTAGGCTTGCTCGAAAAGGTCGTCAACGATGAATCCAGTGCCTTGAGTGATCCCGCCATTGTGCTCCAACATCGGGTCGAAGTAGTTGCCCCAATGGCCGCTGCAAAAGCCATAGAAATTGTCAAAGCCTCGGGCATTCGGATGGTACGGATACTGCATTCCGCTATGCCACTTACCAAAGCATGCGGTGCGGTAGCCCGCGTTCTGAAAGACTTCCCCGATCGTTCGTTCGGACGCATCAAAGCGTTCTCCGCCAGCCGAAGTGCTGTAGACACCCATGCGTGCGTGATAGCGGCCCGTCAGAAACTCCGCTCGTGTCGGTGAACAAACCGCACAGACGTAGAAATTCTCGAGGTGTGCACCGTCGCGTGCGAGGCGGTCGATGTTGGGAGTTTCGACATTCGGGTTTCCGTGCAGACTGAGATCGCCCCATCCTTGATCATCCGCCAGCACGACGATGATGTTGGGTCGGCGGTCATCACGTTCGGCGTGCGCCGAGAACGGGAACGCGAGAAGGAGCGCGAAGACAGACAGCGGGAACCGAAACGTGGGCTGCAACATGGCGGGCGGTCTCTGGGGAAGATTCGGGCCGCCGTAGTTTAACTTTCGAATCACCGCGTCGCGAGTCGCAGCCGCAGAAGTCAATTCGCAGCGGGCCTTACATTTGTTTGAGCCGCGCCCACGGCCCAGTCGTCGACGCCGGCGATGTGAACACGAATCAACACGTTGCCGGTGTGATTGGTGTCCAGGGTCAACGTGAATTCCTCGGGGCGGCCCGCTTGAACGGTCCGAGTGATGTTCGCAATCGAGGTGTCGTTCGGGTCGGTTCCGCGCGGCGCTCCTTGGGCGATTTGCCCGAGCGCCCGATTCAGCGTCAGCGTGCAGTCCCCGTCGATTGGGCTCGTGACCTTCACCGTGACCGGAACACCAAAGTCGAACCCGGTTGCCGCGTTGACCTGCGCGGACTTTGGGGGAAGCAATCGCAACAGCGGATCACCCAACAACGTGTAGAGCCGAGTATGCTCCCGACGTTCTTCCGCGAGATTGGTTCCAGCCGGGCTGATCAGGGCGGCGACGGTGTTGACGAGCACCTGCATCTGGGAAGCCTCCTCCGTTTCGGGCTCTTGCAGGCGATTCATTGCCCACCGCCACGCGTCCCCGAGTCGGCGGGCAGGCGGTGTGCGATCATTTCCATAAATGGACTCGATCAATCCCAATGTGAAGGAGCAGTTTCCGTAGGGCATCGTCACGCGGGTTCCGGCGATCACCGCGATCGGTCCGCCGTCTTGCTTGAGCATCCGTTCGGCGAAGCTATCGACGCGCGCGTCGACGGCGCCGGTGTAGCAACAAAGGAGCAACGCGATGGGACTGCGTTCGGTCGGCACACCCAGCCCATCGAGTGATTGGTTGTCCAGCACGGGGATACCCGTGGGTCCCGCGGGGACACGATCGAGTCCCTCGACCTGCCCGTGACCGGCGTAGACCCAGAAGCGGCATCCGAGGTTGTAACGATCGACGATCGCTTCTCGGAATCGCTTGCGAGGATAAAAGCGATGGCCCGGGCTTCCGTAGTCGATGCTGGTTCGAACGCCTCCCGGTAGCGAGCCAGTGACGATCGTTCGCGTCACCGTTTCGATGGCCGAGTCGGCGAGGATCCCGAATCCGCCCACGCCACCCACCAACTGCACCTCGCTCCGCCAAGAAGAGTAGTCGGGACTGGATTCGTAGGCCTTCATCCGATCGATGAGTCGCTGAAGTTGTTCGGGGGTATCGACCGGGAGGCGGCCGATCGCGACATCCATGCGGCCATCCCCGTCCAGATCGCCGTATGGCAGATCGGTAGGAAGTGAGCGAGTGCTACCAAATTTCGCGCTCACCGTTGTTGCGGTGTAGTGCATTGGCACGTGGCGATTGGGATCGGCCGACGTTCCGATCGCCGGCGCGTCACCGATCAAAACAATCGCGACCGTGTCGTCGGAAGACGATTCACGAACGTTCGTGGTGAGTGTCGCGGCGGAGATCGCTGAATCGATCAAGCGAATGCGGATTCCCTGCGACTCTCGAAACTGAATCCAAGGTTGAAGGGCCTCGCGAAACTGGCCCGGACAGACAACGATCGCTTCGCCCCCGCGATCGGCGATGCCGGATTGCAACGTCGCGTGGACGGCCTCTGTTTCCTGGGCGGCGGCTGTGGCGCCGAACATCAAAACGGAAGAGCACAGTCCGATGAAGAAGCCGAGGATGAGGATTCGCTTCTGCATCACAATCCCAATAGCCTGGACTCAACGTTTCCTGTCCCAATCGCTAAGCTCCATGCTTATCGTGGGGTGAGGCGGTATCTCATCCGATTCCTGTCGAAAAAGCTAGATCAATGTCTGTCGGTCCGTCGTCGCTCAGCCGCAAGCCGAGACTCGCCATCACCGTGGGTGACGTTGGCGGCGTCGGCCCGGAACTGGCTTTGAAGTGCGCTTCGGCGGAAGACATTCTGGCTCGCTGCGTTCCCATTCTAGTCGGGCCCAAGGCGGCGTTGCATGCGATCGCTTCGCGACTTCACTTGACCGTTCCGCCGACCTTGAATACGCCCACCGAAACGGACCACGACGGGGCCGGGTTGGTTGATGTTGGTGCGGTCGAGGTCAATGAGCTGCGTGCGGGCGAGTTTTCGCGGGAGACAGGTCGCGCGTCCTTTGACGCCGTGAATTGGGCGGTCGAGCGTACGGTAGCGGGTGCGTTCGACGCGATCGTCACGGGACCGATTCAAAAGGAGGCTTGGCACCTTGCCGCCACCGGATACCTCGGCCACACCGAATTGCTCGCCGATCGTACCGGCACGAGCGAGGTGTCGATGATGTTGACGAGTGACGAGGTTTCCTCCGTCCTGTGCACGATCCATCTCGCGCTGGCCGACGCGATCGAGTCGCTGACGACGGAGTTAATCGAACGCGCGATTCGACTCGGGGGGCTCGCCATGCAACGAAAGCATGGTCGGCCGCCTCGAATCACCGTACTCGGTTTGAATCCGCACGCCGGCGAAAGCGGATTGCTGAGCCACGGCGAAGAAGAGCGACTGATTGTGCCCGCGATTCGAAACGTTCAGCGATCGGAAGACGCGGCCGATTGGGAGCTTACCGGACCAGTCCCGCCGGATACCGCGTTTACACCGGCGATGCGCGCGCGAACCGATGTGCACGTCTGCATGTATCACGACCAAGGGTTGATTCCTCTGAAGGCGCTGTCGTTCGATGATGCGGTCAATGTGACGCTCGGGCTACCCATCGTGCGAACCAGTGTCGATCACGGAACCGCGATGGATCTTGCGTGGCAAGGCATTGCCAGTGATTCCAGTCTGCGGTCAGCGATCGGGATGGCGATCGATCTCTGCGGAGACATGACGTGAGCTGCGATCGACAGGACCGCTCGCGCTGGTCAGGGTGGTTCGAAATTGGGACATTGTTCGCGCTGTTCTTTGTCTACGCAGGCGACCATGCTCCGGCTATCAACGAAGCGCACTACCTGGTCAAAGCGAAGAACTTTTGGGATCCGAGTTGGTGCGGTAATGATCTCTTTGCGTCGTCGCGGAAAGCCCATGTGGTCTTTTACGTCACGTTTGGATGGCTCACGCAACTTGTTTCGCTCGGCACGACCGCTTGGATCGGGCGAGTCATTGGCTGGGCATTGTTGGCGGCGGGGCTTCGTTCATGCTGCCGACAAGTCGGTTTGCGTCCATTCGCGAGCGTGTTGGTCGCCGTCATCTGGATCGTTGGCGTCGAGCATGGGAACCTCGCGGGGGAATGGGTTGTCGGCGGTATCGAAGGCAAGGTGCCAGCGTATGGTTTTGTGCTCTTCGGTCTCGGGGAAGTCGCCAGGCGTCGCTGGAATCGGGCCTGGATTTGGCTCGGCGCCGCGTCGGCGTTCCATGTCTTGACCGGCGGCTGGGCCGTGATTGCGGCGATGATTTCGTTCGTCTTTACCGAGCGCCTGCGATCCGAAGTTGATCAACCGTCCCGCGCGGGCTTTTTCTCGATGGGTTTGTTCTTGGGCGGAGCGATTTCGCTGTTCGGTTTACTGCCCGCCATTTGGTTGACAATGGGAGCGACGCCGGAGCAGAGCGCTGAGGCGGCCCGTATCTACAGCTACGTTCGGATCCGCCACCACCTGCTCCCCGCTGATTTTCCGGTTTGGTGGTTTGTTCGCCACGGACTTGTCGTTAGCGAGTTGATCCTGCTCATGATCGCTGTCGGAGTGGAGGGGTCCCAGCGGCGAGTGGCCTGGATCGCGATCGGGGCGTTTGTGATTGCGATTGCCGGCCTGGTCGTGGGGATGTTGCCCGCTGTCGCTCCGGAGCTGGCGGCAAAACTGCTGCGTTA
>JBCBLJ010000931.1:0-3080 GCA_038520195.1 Planctomycetota bacterium | reverse complement strand
TCGCGCGACGCGCTACGAACCAACAGGAAAACGGGCCTCATACTGAAGACTCTTCAAGAACCTGCGCGCGTACATGTACTGCTCGGCGTTGGTTGATTTGATGTTGGCGACAAGCGTCTTCTGAATCTGCTCCATCGACGTCTGGATGCGCGCGTAGTACGGACTCTGAAGCCCGCTTCCGGCGGCCGCGTGTGCCGCGAATAGACGGTCCAGCTGTCGTCGCTGCCCCTCGTATTCCGCCGTCCGAACGGCGGCCGGCCAATTGATCCGACCGCCATAAGCGTCAAATTGCTGAACGGACAGTCGATCCGGCACCGCGAGTTTTGCCGTTGCCGCGATCTGTTCGCGAGTCCGCCGCGGACCGCGTTCGACCTCGCGATAGGCTCGATTCAGACGCCTCTTTTCGAAGTACGTTCGGACGTGCTTCAGTTGGTTGTCATAGTTCATGCTGCGAGCCGTTTCCCGATCGATCATTGCCATCGACGGGCGGTTGCTCGCCTCCGATTGCGATCGAATCGCCGTCTCGAGACTCGAAAAGGCGTTTTGCAACTCGGCAAAAGGAGGCTGCGCGAAAACGCACGTCGAAGTGACGACCAGGGCGGTGAAAATGCTAACTCGGAGGTACACTTTTGGACTCGCGGGGATGAAAGGAACAACGGCAGAAGACGTTCGCCACTAATCAGATTCATCCCGGCGACGATTTCTGACACCTCCGCGAGAAAAAGCCGGCTCCGGGTCGACACGGAAAGATGGACAAGACGCGGCTCACGTTGATCGAACGGATCTCCGGCGGCGAAGACGATGCCTGGACGGAGATGGACGGTATCTACCGCCCCCTCATACGAGGCTGGCTGGGTCGTTTTCGACTCCAGCCAAACGATGCGGACGACATCACTCAGGAGGTATTGTCCGTTTTGGTCCGACAAATCAGAAACTTCCGGCACAACGGTCGTCTCGGCGCGTTTCGAAATTGGTTGCGAACGACGACCGTCAACGTGGCTCGTAACCAACTCCGCAAGCACCAAGCGGCAATCGGAGCGAACGACCTTCAAGTCACGCTCGAGCAATTGGAGGACCCCAAGAGTCACATGTCCCGCGAATTCGACGCACAGCACAATCGCCATGTCGTTGCCTTCCTGCTGGACGAAATTCAAAAGGAATTCGCCACGACGACACTCGAAGTATTTCGCTGTCACGTCGTGGAAGGCTCAAGCGTCGCGGAAACCGCTGACCGGCTCGGCGTATCTCACGCGACCGTTCACACGTCAAAGTCGCGCGTCCTGCGAAAGCTCCGTCAACGCGCCGGCGACCTTCTGGATGACCTGACCATCGAAACGCGGCAGTATTGACCATGGTTTCGCGCGACGGCGATCATCCCACCGAACAGAGACTCCGCGACTACCTGGACGGTCGACTCGACGAAGAAGCCGCTCGGTCGATCGACGACCATTTGGTCTCCTGCGAGCAATGCAACACCATCTTGGGTGGCTTCGATCAAGACGGCCCGCTCGTCAGACTCATCCAATCGGCATGGCCAAGTGACGAATCGGATCGACCATTGAATCCCGGTGAAGACACCGACGGCCGCGCACAACTCACTGAGCCGATCGCTTCGCGCGGCTCTCAGCGTGCTGTTCATCGGATCGGAAAGTATCGGATCGTCGACGAGCTAGGCCGGGGAGGCATGGGCGTTGTCTACCGGGCCTTTGACCTCGAACTGAAACGGGAAGTCGCGTTGAAGGTGATCGTGTCGGGCGAGCACTCCTCCAAAGCGATGCGAACGAGGTTCCAACGCGAAGCCGAGACGATCGCCCGACTGAAACACAACGGCATCGTTCAGATTTACGATGTCGGAGCCGCGAACGGGCAACCGTATTTGGCGCTCGAGTTGGTGACCGGTCTCAATCTTGGCGACCTCACTGACGCCCAACCGCAAGACCCCGCTTGGGCCAGCGCCATGGTTTTGCAACTGGCTCAAGCGGTGCATTTCGCGCACAGCCAGTCGGTCATTCACCGTGACCTCAAACCCGGTAACGTCCTGGTGATGCTCGATGAGACGTTCGATCTCGGCGGCTTGTCGAGTTCAAGCCATTCCAAGTCCGGCGATTCTCCGGTGCCACTCGCCAAGATCACCGATTTCGGACTTGCGAAGCAACTCGATTCCGACAGCCAAGTCACAAAAACGGGCAACGTGCTTGGCACTCCGGCATACATGGCGCCGGAGCAGGCGTCCGGCACCATCAGCGCCATCGGACCGGCCACGGATGTCTATGCGTTGGGCGTGATACTCTATGAACTACTAACGGGCAGAACACCGTTTCAAGGGCACGATTCCATCGGCACCTTGCTTGCCGTGATCGAAGCAGAGCCCGAATCGCCACGTCACTTCCGACCGGATGTTCCTCGTGACCTTGAGACGATCTGCCTGAAGTGTTTGATCAAGTCTCCGGAACAGCGTTACGCGTCAGCACGCGAACTTGCGACCGATTTGGAGCTGTTTTTGGCCGGCGAACCGATCTCAGCGAGCGCTCCCGGACCCTTTCAACGTCTTCATCGATGGGTGCGCCACAATCCGAGGCTCGCGGTGTGCTACCTCACGTGCCTGGCAATTTTTGCGCTGCACCTTGTAGCCAAACACGTCCTACACCAACCCTTTCATACCGGCGAATTCGCCAATTTCGCGCCGATGTTGATCGCGGGTTGGGGCATCGCTGTCACCATCAGCGAGATACTCTCGCGTCGATTCGAGCAATCGAACTTCGCACAATACGGATTGCTGGGAATCACGGTACCGGTCGTGATGATCGCCTTCACATTTGACCAGGGCCCACAAAGCGCGCCGATACCGATGTTGTTCGTTCTAGTCGGTTGCAGCATCCTGTTTGTGCCGAGAGCCGCGATGGTCGCGTTTGTGACCTCGCTAAGCTCGATCTCGTACATCTTGCTTGTCGCGCACGCAAACTATGTGACAAGGCGAGGCATCGTCTCGATCGAGCAAGCCGCCGGTTTTGTGATCTCTCTTGTCTTAATGGGTTTCTGCACGTACCTCGTCTTACGTCGCGCGGAGAATCGAACGGTAC
>JBCBLJ010000902.1:0-3245 GCA_038520195.1 Planctomycetota bacterium | reverse complement strand
CTTTCAACTTTCAACTTTCAACTTTCAACTTTCAACTTTCAACTTTCAACTTTCAACTACTTCAGCCCAGCGCCGCTGGGGCGGCGGTTCAGAGCTCCTCGGACGCCCAGTTCCCTTGGGTCTCTTGCGATCTTGTCGCTGAAGATGCGGACGTCGTCGAGGATGGGGCGGATTTTGGCCGTCGCCGCTTCGATGTTTTCGATGGAACGTCGGACACGGAAATAGATCTCGTCATCTTTGATCAGCCGCTGCAGCGTGCCTTCGCTTTGGTTGACCGCAGCAGCGAAGGCTTCGACCTCTCGAAGCGTTCGGTCGAGGCTTTGCAGGTTGGTAAGCACCGACGCGACGAGTTGGTCGCTGTTTTCGGCGATCGGATCAGTGATCTCCTCGATGTTTTTGATCGTCTTCTCGGCGGACTGAAACGCGCTTTGAGCGGTTTGAATGGTGTCTCGCACGGTGTCGACGGTCTTATCCACGTTGCCGACGGCCTTCTCCGCGACTTCACCGACCCGTTCGAAACGTTGGCCGACTTTCTCGAAACTCTCAAAAGTCTTTTGAGTCGATTGGAAGGTGTTTTGAGCTTCGTTGAGCACCTCCGGCAATTCCGCAAGCGCTTTCTTCAGACTCGCTTTGAGTTCCGGGTCACCGATGATGTCTCGGACGTCTTTGATCGCCCCCTGAAACTCAATGATCGCGCCGCGCGCGTCCTGAGCGATCTTCTCGAGTCCGTCGTCGGTTTGCTGAACCACACCGCGAGCGTCACCGACCAGTTGGTTGACGTTTTCGCCGACCGAGCCGAGCGAGTCACTCGCGTCACGCACCGATTGAAGCGTCTGTCGGAGTTCGTCCTCCATGTTGAAGAGCAAACTAAAGGGATCGGGGTCTCGAGTACCGTACGCCAGGTAGCTTTCGTCGGCGTAGGGAAGGTCACGAGATGCGACAAGGTTGAACTCTTGGAGTTGTTCCTCGGTTGCCCGAACGAATTCCAGTTTCGCGTCTCGCGTGATCACCGATCCCAGGCCGATCCGCGGAAGAAAATCCTGCGTCAGGCTTTCGCGGTACTTTGATTCGATGCCGATGGTGATCAGCACATCGTCTTCACGCAGCTGTTGGTCGATGACTCGACCGATCTTCACGCCGCGCAGGAGCACTGGGGTGTTGTTGTTGATTCCGTCTGCCGCGGGAAACGCGACCAGCAATTTGTATTCCCCGGTCAGCACTCGCGGGACGGCGCCGAAAAGGAACATCAGGATGATTCCGATGCCGATCGCCGCGATCACCAAGACACCGACGCCGAATCTCAGTCTATTTTCATCCATTCGATTCTTTGCTCCCTCCCCACAGCCTCACCGGGCAAACGCCCGCGAAGACTCTGCGCTTCCAATCGGAAGAGTGATGGATTGATGCGACTTGGTATTGGACAACGTTCATCCGACCAACTCCCGAAGCCGCTCGCCCGCTTCGCCGCGGATGAACTGTCGGACCCGTTCATCGGTGGTCTCGTCCAGCTGTTTCGGTGAGCCATCGAACAGGACTTGTGATTCGTCGTCGTTGAGCCGGGCGCGGGGAAAGAACATCAACACGCGATCGGCGACTTTTCGCGCCGTCCGCATGTCGTGCGTGACGATGACGCTGGTCACCGGATATTGCCGCCGCGTCTCGAGCATCAGCTCATTGATGACGTCGCTCATGATCGGGTCGAGACCGGTCGTCGGTTCGTCATAGACGACGAGTTCCGGTTCAAGGATGATCGCACGGGCGAGGCCGACACGCTTTCGCATCCCACCGCTGAGTTCGCTCGGGCGTCGTCGTCCCACTTCCTTCGGCAGCCCCACTTGGTGCAACCGGCGCACCACCTCCTCGGCGATTTCGTCCTCGCCGGCAGCCGTGGATTGCCGCATCGGAAACGCGATGTTGTCGTAGATCGTCATGCTGTCGAACAACGCCGCGTTTTGGAACACGAAGCCGAGATTCTTGCGCTGGCGACTGAGATCGGCCGGTCCCAAGTCGGACCATTCGACGCCATCGAATCGCACGCTTCCACGGGTCGGCGCGATTAACCCGACGAGCGTTTTCATGAACACCGTTTTGCCACAACCACTTTCCCCGATGACGGCCACCGTTTCGCCGCGACGAATGTTGAGCGTGATGTCCTTGAGGATGGTTTGCGATCCGAAGACCACATCCAGACGTCGCGTTTCGATCAGCGGCGGCGTCTCCTGGGGAGCGGATTCGTTCATAGACCCACACCCTCACGCGCGGGGAAGAACGACTGGTAGACCTGCTCGAGAAAGATGTTCAATCCCAGGTCGAGCGCCAGAATCATGACGAATGAATGCACGAAGGATGTTGTCGCCGCGCGGCCGACACCATCGGCGCCGGGCTTGCAGTGCAATCCTTGATAACACGCAATGATTGCGATCACTGCGCCGAAAAAGACACTCTTGAAGATGCCGCAAAAAAGGTCCCACCCTTCGACTTGGTCGCGCGAGTGACGCAGGTACGCGGCATGGTCGATTTCCCAGACCGTGACACTGTAAAAGTACCCACCCACAATCCCCATGAAATCGGCCATGATCGTGAGCGCCGGGATCAGCAGGATGCAGGCCAGGAAGCGTGGTACTACCAAATAGTGAATCGGGTCGGCGCCCATTACCGAGAGCGCATCGACTTGTTCGGTGACCCGCATCGTCCCCAAGACTGCGGCCATCGAACTTCCCACGCGGCCGGCCAGCATCGTCGCGGCCAGCACCGGCCCAAGTTCCTGAACCAGCGAACGGTTGATGACCACGCCGAGGTAGCTGGCCAAGCCCAACGCGTGAAACTGGGCATAACTCTGCACCGCGAGCACCATCCCGATGAACGTGCCAGTAAGCGCGACCACCGGCAAGCTGAGCACGCCGATGTGATAAAAGTTCAGGATCAGGGTGCCCCGCTGAGGGCGTCTTGTGAACATCCAAACGAGCATTTGACGCGTGAACAGCGCCAAGGCACCGACGGTCTGAACGCCGGCGATCGCCGCGGAACCCCACTGGATGACCCACAGGTACAGCGTCCGTCGAACGGAGATGGCCGCCGCCGGTGCCGATTCGTCGTTCGTATTGGTGAGCGAGGCAGACATTCCCAAGCCGGAAATCGGGTCGGAACGAACCCACCGTTCCTCTCTTCGATCTTATCGGCAGGGCGGACTTTGCGGATGAGGCAAATTTGGCGGGGAGCCCAGGAGAGACTGGCGCCCGCCAAAT
>JBCBLJ010000710.1:0-4388 GCA_038520195.1 Planctomycetota bacterium | reverse complement strand
TGGCGTGGCGTGTGGTGAGTTATTGCGACATCTGATGGAACGCGATTTAATTCGGATTGCTGGACGGAGCGAGGAGCTCGGTCGCCCTTATCTTTACGATACGACCAAACAGTTCTTACAACTCTTCGGACTACCGAGTGTTGACTCACTCCCCGAAATTCAATGGGAAACGGTGCAAGATGACGCACCGGTGATCAATTCAAGCGAAGACGTTGAAATCACAGAGCCGATTGATGATGACACGGCCTGATCGAGTCTGACCAACCAACCCTGTTAGCCATCCCCTCGACCACCGTCGATTTGTTTTGAGTTTAATGAAGGAGTCTGTCGTGAGCCTTGTCGCTTTCGCACCCGAAACGACCGAATTGACAATGGATTCGGACCTGTTTGAGTCTCCGTCGGCTGTCGTCGATCGGCTTCCCACTGCATTCGCCGTGATCGAAGACGAGGAGGACGACCTCTATGAAGGCGAACACGACTTCGATGAGGACGACGAAGACGAGGACTGGGATGATGAACTCGACGACGACGAGGATGACGACGACGAGGATGACGACGAAGACGAAGAAGATGACGACGAGGGAGACGGAGACTGGGAAGAAGTCGACGACGAAGAATTTGGTGAAGACGACGAGGATGAAGAGTCCGACGAAGACGACGACTTCGGCGATGAAGCCGACGGCTGGGACGACGAAGAAGACGAATGGGACGACGAAGACGATGAAGAGGAAGACGACGAGGACGGCGGCGAGTGGGAGGAATGAGCCTTCCCGAATTATTCGCCGAGTCTGAATAGCTCCCTCAACGCTTGCACCAAACCCCGGCGATGCCCCTCCGCCGCGTCCGTCTTGAGCGATGCGAGCGGAGGATGAAGCAGTTTATTCACCATCCGATCGAGTGTCTTATCGACCTCTTTTGTGATCGCTTCGTCTGCCCCGAGAGACTCCAGCTTTGGAAGCAACCGGGCGAGCTCATCGCGCTTGATCTGAAGAGCCTGATCGCGCAAACGCTTGATTACCGGCCCGGTGGCGCGGTGATTGAGGTCGTTCAGTAAACGGCTCGTTTCCTCCTGAATGATCGTCTGCGCCCTTGGCCACTCCTTTTCGCGCTCCCGGCGATTTCGTTGACACACCGCTTGAAGATCGTCGATCTGATAGAGATACACGTTCGGAAACTCATCCAGACCGGCATCAAAATCACGTGGCAATGCAAGGTCGAGCGCCAAGAGCACCCGGTCACGCCGTTTCGATCGCAGCCCGGCGAACGTCTCTCGAGTCAGAATCGGCTCCGGTGCCGCTGTCGTACCGATCAACAGATCCGCCGCGATGACTTGCTCCTGAAGTGTTTCCCACGTCCGCCACTGGACACGAAACGACTCCGCGAGTTGTTCGGCTCGATGCGGATTCCGGTTCAGTACGACCACATCGTTCGCGCCGCCGGCGATCAGATAGCGAAGCGTTTCTTCGCCCATCTCACCGGCACCGCAAAGCACGACGCGCTTTCCGGCAACGGTGTCAAAGACTTCGGGTACGATTTCGCCGACCGCGACGCTGGGGACGCTTAACCGCCCCCGATGGATTTCGGTTTCCGTTTGCACTCGTTTGGCCGCGTGGCTCGCGGCGTCAAAGACCGCATGGGTGAGCGGTCCCGCCGAACCGGACTCGCGAGCGAGTGAAAACGCTTGCTTGACCTGCGACAAAATCTGTGACTCGCCGATGACCATGCTGTCCAGGCTCGACGCGACGGTGAAAAGATGCTCAATCGCGTCGGCGCCGCTGCGGTAGATCATCTGATCCACCACCGTGTCCACGCCGACTTGATGCTGATCAGCCAGGAACGAAACGACGGCGTCGCGATCTAACGACTCTTCATCTTCGGTGGCGTACAGCTCCGTTCGATTGCAGGTGCTCAATACGACCAGCTCGCCCTTGGGAAAGCGCTGGCGAAACGCATTCAATGCGTCACCGATCTGGTCCGCCGAAAACGCGATCTTCTCGCGAAACTCCACCGCAGCATCATGATGGCTGCAACCGATCATTTGCAGCCGCATCAGCTCACTCCGTGCGAGCTGACGACAACCGACACCAACGCCAACACCAGAAAACCAAGCGTCGCCAGTGTCATATAGACCGCTTTTCGGCCACGGCTGACCGGCGTGTAAAAGAACTCCGCCAGCGTGGCCGCGACCAACCAAAAGAACAGCACCATGCTCAACACGATGCCGCGATCGAGCCAGTTCACCTGACCACCCGCGTTCAAGTTCAAATTCATGACGATGCCCGCCACGACGCCCACGGCCACCGCCCCGGTGCTGATCACCAAAGCCCGTCGATTCGTACGATCGAGTGTTTCGAGCGTGGGCAGCCGAAACCGCTTGGACCCCGCGTGCTTTCGCTTCAGACGTCTGGCTTGAGCCAGGTACATTACCCCAGCCAGAAATCCAATCAGCACCGCCCCCGTGCCGATCATCATCGACAGACCATGAATCGATCGCCAAGCGTCGACGGCCTCATTGCGAGTGAACGGAGCCCAACCGCCCACCTGCGTTCCCAGCAGAATCGTGCAAAGGATCAGCGGCAAAAAGAAAAAGCTGATGATCGTGTCTCGCTGCCGGAAGTAGGCGACGACGAAACAGATCGCCAGCCCCAATGCAAGCAGCAGCGACCACTCAGCCCAACTCGCTAGCAGCCCCCGATCGTCCTCCACCGCCACATCGATCGCTCGCAGGAAGAGGAAACTCACGTGCGTGAAAATTCCGATGCCCATCATCCCAAGGACGGCCGCGGTACGAAAACGCAGTTCCCCGACGACCTTGGACAATTCCAGCAGCAACGCCACTAGATAACTAGTGAAGAAGCAGGTGACCGAGATCTTGTGCAAGACGTCCAACACGTCAATGGATTCCAAACGGTGAGGGCGGACCCTTCATCGTACACATCGAGGCAAAAAAGTCATGACACC
The DNA here is from genome assembly GCA_038520195.1 of Planctomycetota bacterium. Taxonomy (GTDB): domain Bacteria; phylum Planctomycetota; class Planctomycetia; order Pirellulales; family Pirellulaceae; genus Stieleria. The sequence continues at coordinate 1,427 of JBCBLJ010000710.1, read as the reverse complement.
CTTGAATGGCTTATCGCCACGAATCGGTCAACCACGAGCGAACGTCGATTTTGCCGGTTTGGTCGATGCGAATGCGGATCGCGCCGGACTCCGCAGTCCCATGGACACCGCTGCCGGTCACCGACAGCATTTCCCGGACTTCCGCACGCGCTGACCGTCGACCGCCACTGATGATGACCTCGCCCGGACGCGACCATGCCAAGACCGCTTCGGAGTCCGTCGAAAGGCTGCCGTGATGCGGTGCCATCAGCACGCCATTTGGAACCGGACGTTCCGTCGAGATCAGCGACTCGGTCCCCGGAGACTCTAGATCCCCTGGCAGCAACAGCGTTGTACCCCAATGGTCGATGCGCAGCACCAGGCTGTTGGCGTTGTCGCTCCCGCCGACGCCATCGGCCGGCGGATGCACGGCAAGAATCTCTGAACCGCCGATCAATCGATCACCGCGTGACATCTCATGCACCGTGACACCGTGCTTTTCGATGGCAGTCCGGATCGCGTCGAGTCTTGGCTCCGCTTCCTGAAGCATGCCCGGAGGGGTGTAGATCGCGCCGACGCGGAATTTGGAAAGGATCGCTGGCAATGCGTTGTAGTGATCCGCATCGGCATGCGACAGAAACACGCCGTCGAGGTTCGCGATGCCCATCGCCCACAACACCGAATCGATGTCACGACCGTTGCCGCGATCGTTCCCCATGCTGCCACAGTCATAAAGCCAAACACGTGCGTCCGGTGTTCGAATCACAACGCCGGTGCCGTGACCGACATCGATAAACGTCGCTTCCAACGTGTGCTCTGGAAGCGAAGCCGGCCGCGTCGTGAACCAGACCGCGGTGATGCCCCAAGCCAGAGCCCAAATCAATCGAAAGCGACGGCCCGCTACGGTTCGCCAGGGAATCGAAAGGACAACCACGGCATAGAACAATCCGATCATCCAGTTGGGCGGCGCGGGCAACCAAAAGTGACCGAACCGGATGTTGCTTGTTGTTTCGATCACCCACCACATCGCGGTCAGCGACCCATGACAAACCGTACCGGGAACGGCTCCGAGCATCGGATGGACAGGATCAAGAATCACCGTCAACACGCCGGCGGGCAACGACAGCATCAACCCGCCCCAGATCAACACATTCGTCAACACACTGATCAACGAGACCATGTGGAATTGGCTCCACACCAAGGGAAGACTGATCGCCGTCACGCATCCGCTCATCCACGCCATCTGACCGACGAAGCGTGCCAGTGACCTCGCGAGCGCGGCCCACCGGTTTGACGAATTGTCGACGAGCATGCGAAATCGGGATTCGCGTTCAACCTCCAAATCCGCACCCGAGGCGACTCGCGCGACCGGCCGTCCCGCCAACATCAGTGTCGCGACCGCGAGGAAAGATAGGTGAACGCCGACGGCGAAGACATTCATCGGATTG
>JBCBLJ010000666.1:0-4825 GCA_038520195.1 Planctomycetota bacterium | reverse complement strand
CGATTCTTCGCCGTAGTCTTGGTATCCATCCTGCGTCACGTTCTTGATGGCGCGGGCAAACAGCTTCTGGTCGGCCGCATACTGCAGATCAACGATCGTCTTCGCCCGATTGAACTTCTCTTCGCCGATCGCTCGCACCGAGAGCCGTTTGAGTTCCGCCGCCCAGAGCTGTTTGGCGTACCGAAGCTCAAGACCGCCCTGAAAAGCGTCATCGGCGGTTTTTCCACGTTCCAGTGTGCTTTCGGCGCGCTCGATCGCGATGCCGGCCTCGTTCAGCTTGCGAGTCAAATCCGCGAAATAGAACATCTCTCGCGGCAAGTCTCGACCGTGTCGAACGATGGTGTCATGAAGCCGTGAATCAATGACCTGCTGTGGCTTGTGAACCAACTGGTCTCGCAACGATCGAAGCACCGGGACGACTGAGTCGCGACGCGATCCTTGCTCAATCAACGTTTCCATTTGCACCGACCACCGTCCCGACCAACGGGCCCAGTTGTCACGACTGAGGTTATGCGCGGTCGTCGGACTGAGTTGGTCGGAGTACTCATCCAGGAGCGAATCGATCTCTTTCAATCGCCCTGAAATCAGTTGCACGTAACGGTCGATTCGGGTTTCCGGGATGCGTTCGACGAGCCGATTCACGCTCTCACGAAGCGCGACGACGTCGGAGTACATCGCGGCGGTGAAGGCGAGTGAGAAGCGAGCCTGCACGAAGTCGTGCAGCCGACCCGCCTGATGACCGACGGCCTTCGCCTCGTACGCCAACCGGCGTCGCTTTTCGAGAGACTGCTTTTACATTTCGGTTCGCGGTGTTCGTCCAACCAACTTGCGAGCGCGAGCGTTTTGCCGAGCCTCGTTTCAATGTCGACCACCGCGCGACCTTCGATCTCGGTGAGATTTGCCGCCGACACGTTCCCGGTCTCCGCGAGCGTCCGAGTCACCGCGTCCATCAACTCCACGGCGTCCGCCTGAAGTGACTTCCAGTTGTTCTGTAGCTGGACGACCGCCGCTCCATCTCGATCGTTGATACTCTTTTCAAGCGATTCGCAGAGTTCTCGGGTCGAAGTGGCCCAGCTTAGAATCGAATCCGCTCGTTCGCCCAGTGGCTTGAGATAGTCGTGTCGGTTGGCGTCGAAGCCGTCGCCGGCGATTAACAACTCAATGAATCGAGACTCGCTCTTGGTCCCCATTCGGTCGATCGCAACGATCCGCGTTTGAATGAGATCGCCGTCTTTCAGTTTCGCCGAAGTTGTGTCGGCCGATTTCCGGTGCAGCAGATCCCAGGACCACGCCAACTCGAGCTTTCGATCTGGCGCGGCGATCTCAATTCGACGCGTCTGAAGATCGCCACCGTTGACCATGAACTCCTGACGTATCTCTTCCAGCGGCAAGTCGTCGGTGGCGGAACCCGATAGTTCCAAGACATCCAGCGACGATACCAACTGCGTTTCCGGAAGCGATTGAGACCATCGCACCACAGGTGCGGTATCAAGCACGGGAGTAATCGTGTTCGAGGGGCTGAACGGATTGTTCAAGCCGCTCCGGACGCTCGTCGCATCGACTTGGTACTCGCCGGGTGTCTTGATGGAAACCGCAGCGGTGAAGCGGGTGCCAGAGTCGTCGGCTGGCGAAAGCGGCAGACTCGGACCTTTGGCACCGAAACGCAAAACCGGCTCTTCCACGGGCTGATCAAAGGTCACCGTGACATCGGCCGTCGTTCCCTGAAGCGCCTTCAGATCTCCGTGCTCCTCGTCCGCCGATCGGTTTGCGAGCTTGGAATACGGAGGATAGCGATACAGCTTTTCGTAACCGACGACCCTCGGTCGCGGTAGCGGTGTCAGTTCGTGCCAGAGCGTGACCGCATCACCCACCGTCACCCGATAGCGAACTGGTAATGAGCCGATCGACAGGTTGGCGGCAAACCGTTGCCCAACCTCGGCGGTCGCCTGTGAGCCGGCTGCAAAATCGGATGCCAATGCTCGCGGGGTCATCGCGGTCTCGCCAGCGTTGCCGTCTTCGCTTTCCCAGTGCAGGACCGCGTCATCAGCGTAGGCGCCGCCAATCTCGATGATGACCCCAACGGCGTCGCGCTCGGCGACAAAACGCGTGGGCGGCGACGGTTCAATGATCGTGACTTGCGTCCGCGAGGCGCGTTCGATTGCGATACCCGGGAGCGCGGCCCTGGCAAAACGTCGCCCGAACTGTGCCGATGGAATAAAAAACAAAGCGATGCAGACCGCCGCGACACTCACGCCGCTGAACACCCATCGGGCGACCAACTTGAATGGCAAAAGCCGGGCAACCTCCACCTTCGACAGCCGCTTTGCCACCCGGCTCTGAAGCAACTTACGAAACTGCGGCGAGCCGTTGGACAAATCGGGGTCCGCCAACTCGACAGCGGAAGTGACGTCATCATTGAACTCGGGCGCCGCGGTTTCCAACCTTTGCGCGATCGATAGCGAATCCTTCGAACGCAGCGGAATGATTCCCACGCACCACGCGGTCACAATGGTCGCCACATAGATCAACAGGCTCACGCACCACCGCACGCCATCGTTCATCACGAACAGATAGTCGATGGTGGCGAGTACCATGGCCAAAGAAATGAACACCAGCAAGCCCGCGCCTACCGTTCGCGCGACCAACAACAGGCCGCGACGACGACCGAAAGCCCCAAGTGCTTTGATCGTGACGGGGTCCAACTCGGACGACGAAAAATCGTTGCTAACCGTTGCCATGACTACACCAAGCCTGCGCGTTTGCGGCACCACCATTCGACCGCAAGGATCGCGATGATGGGCCAAAACCAAAGTGCGGATTGCCAAAGAACCGTGTCGCTTTCGATTACCGTTCCGCTGGACAGCGGACCGAGCCATTGCAGCATTCGGCCCGCGTCCGATTCGTGAACGTACTGGCCCTCGCCAGCGGAAGCGATTTGACGCAGTGAGTTTTCATCCAAACTCATGCGCTGCATTTCGAGATTGTCTTTCGGTGACACCCAAATCGGCGTCGAAGCCAGCAGCGCTGACTCATCGAAGCCGCTGGCGCGAATCCGAATATCGTATTCGCCTGCCGGCATCGGGGGTGCCATTCCCGCGTAAGTCCCGCGATTGCGATTCTCCAACGAAAGCGGAACGGTGCCGACAAGGAGTTCGTCTTGAACGATCAACGCGTCAACCGTTGCGTCGGCCACAGGGGCCCCCATCGTGTTGCGAAGTCGAGCGCGAATCGCGATCGGTTGATCGCCGCGATATTCGACTTTGTCCGTGCCGAGCGAGACAAATTGATCGCTCGCCGAGTACGGAGGTTCCATCGCCGCAATGAGGAGCTGATTCCAGAATCGAGCGTGGAAGCGATCGGCGACCTTGTATCGCCATCGCCATGTTTGGTCGGAGGCAAAGTAAAAAACGCGCCCTGCGCCATACATCCGTGTCGCCAGCCATGGCGTGCTTCGGTTCTCATTCCAAACCGCCTCCGCCCAAGCTTCGGCGCCTTCGGCCAGCCGTGTATCGGCGCTCCATTTCGGCGCCGGAAGCTTTTCCCAGAACTCCGCCAGTCGAGCATTCTCATCGATCAATACCAGCGAGGGCTGTTCCAATCCCGAGACCGTTGCTCGCAAGCGTCGGGGTGGAGAACTGATCGCATCGGTTTCATAACGGATGGGCATTAAGTCGGCGAGTTCGGATTGCGCAAGTTGACGAAGCCCACCGTGACGGCCATCGATCAATACTAAGCCGCCGCCCTCGGCGACGAAGTCCGCGATCCGTCGGCGATCATCGGAGGTCAACTGATCGCCGTTGATATCGCCGATCAACACTGCGTCGTAGGCCGCCAGCTGTGCCGCCGTGGCGGGGAACATTCCAGCGTCTTCGCCTCGACGCAAGATCGGCATCGATGTGCCCGGCCCGAACAAGACCACATTGGTCTCCCACGCTGGGTCTCGTTCGAAGAGATTCTTGAGGTAACGCGTCTCCCATCGGCTTGAACCATCGACGATCAAGAGCTTGCGATTGCGTGTCGAAGCGGAAACGCGAAAATTGACGGAGTTGTTCTCCGCCGAAAAATCGTCACCAGAGGATTCGACTTTCGCGACCAGACGGAGTACCTCGTTGGTGCGATCAATTCCGCGCGGTGCTTTCGCCCGACTGGCCTCAACGAGCGGTTGCACATCGATTTCGAACGGAACCGATTGCTGTCCGGCTGCCGGCATCTCGACGGATCGTTGCCAAACGACGTCTCCATCAGCCTCGATGCGAACCGATACCGGATCGCTCGCGCTACCGAAACGTTTTACGACGATCTGGCCCGCCAACTTCCCTTCGGCAGCCACCGTTTCGGGCCGAATGGCCTCGACGATCCCGACATCCGGAGGTTCGTCGGGCGACCCCAGACCCACGGTGTAAACCTCTGTCCCGCCACTGGCTAGACGTTTCGCCAGCGAACTTGCGACATCCGCGGTTTGACGTCGACGCGCCGTGTCGCGACCATCGGTCATCAGGACGACCGCCGCACGACGAAGCGAATCGAATTGCTGGGAGTCCGCGTCGTCCGCAACGCCCGCGTTCAAATTCAGCGACGAGAGTGTCATCTCGAGTGGGCTGGCGATGTCCGTCTCCGCACCTTCGGCCTCCCAATCAAACGAGATGGGCAAGGGCTTTCGATCGGCTGACGACCAGATCGCGACCGGCTCTTCGCCATTGAACGCGACCACATCGACCTCGTGCGTCTTGGTGATTTGCTCCAGCCATCCCGGCTCCGCGGAGTCACCCAACAAAAACCGCGTCGCACGTTCGAGTCGATTGTCACGGTCTAAGTCCGACTGGCT
>JBCBLJ010000811.1:0-3815 GCA_038520195.1 Planctomycetota bacterium | reverse complement strand
GTTTCGGCGTTCAGGCTCGACCAGGTGTTGTCCGCCGAACCCTGTTCGGCTTTTTTGGCCAACGTGAGAGTTTTCGCGAGATCGATTTCGCTGGCGAGAACAAAACGGTTGCCCGAGAAGCCTACGCAGGGTGAGAAGTTAAACTGCACGGGAGCGTCGGTGGCCTCTTCTTCACCATCTTCAGCGACGTAGCTTGCCGTGACGACCTCGGCCCCGCCATCAAGTTTCTCGATGTCGAGTTCGAGTTGGTTGAGACCGTTCATCGCGCCGACGACGTTGAAGAACCCGACTGTGCTTTGGAACGTGCGTCGAAGCTCGCGGCGCATTTTCTCTGGCTCCCTCAGTTCGGCGATGATCGCGAAGGATGGTAGCTTGAGTGCGGGGATGGGATTGCGACCGGTGAAGTCTTGGCGTGTCGCGATGAATGCGATTTCGGGAGACAACGAGCCAAGGATTTCTTCGCCAAAGTCGCGGCCGGCGAAGATGGTCGTCAGGCCGGCGTCGGCTTGGGCGAATTGGTCGTTGGTTTCGGGGCCGAACAGGTCACCGGAACGAAGCCACATTTCGGAGAGATCGCGATAGGTGCTTAGTGTGAACAGCGTGCCCTCGGGAGTCTCGATCGCCGGAGCCCGGCCTTTCCCCTCAGCTCCGAAGTAGTACTCTCTTTCTTCGGGGATCCACTCCGCTTGGTGTGGCGTGGAAAGTTCGATCGAGACGTGCTGTTTGTCGGTGACAACGGTCGCAGTTGCGTAGCGAGTCTGTTGCAAGTTACTTTGAATGCCTCCGAGCAAAGCTTCGACGACGGGGTTGTCGATGGATTCTTCGTAGACTTGCGGAGCGACACCCGAACCGCGAATCGTCTCCACATCGGCATAAGCCCATAGTGTCGCGCCCGAGTCCATCGTGGCCTTTGCTTCTTGAAAGCCTGAGCTGTCGGCCAAGGACTCGCCGCCGTCGAGCATGCGGTCGATGACGGCTTTACCAAGGTCACTGCTGTTGGTGAGCAGCATTCGATCCTCATGAACGGCGAGCCGGAACTGGTCGGCGCGATGAGCTTCAACCCCGCGGTATTCGACTTTGGTAACGGCGGCACCATCGTTGGACAACGCCACCAGCGCGAGCGCTTTGTCGCGGAGGTCTCGCATCGTCTTGGCATCTTTACCCCGAATGATCGCGGCAAAGCTTTCCGATTGCGCGTCGAAACCGACCGAAGCGCCCTGGGCGAGGAAGGTCTCGACGGCCTGGCGGATCGGCATCCCGATCATACCTTCGGCCATCGTGCGTCCCTGTTCGATCTGTCGAAACTGTGCCGATTCGGTGAACTGCTGATAGGCCGGCATGGCTTCGATCCGCGCACGCAGCGGGTGTTCGTAAACGGTCTCAGCGAGCTCTCCCGCGTTGGCGAGTTCGGCATACAAAACCGTCGACGGCGGAAAGAGTTCCGCATCACCGCCGAGGCAGGGAACGATGGAGACGAAGGAGAGCAGCAGCCCCGTCAGAATTCGCTTCATGGCAGGCGAGTCGCGGTTGGAGGGACGGACAGACCGAGGATTGGTGATGGTAACTCGTTGACGAGAAGGGGTACCCGGGTGGCGTGCGATTCGATTCAAGAAACTGGGTCTTGGTGTCACAAATCGACCATTTCGGTCATTTCCCTTGGGATTTACATGCTTCAATCGCCGCGTCCGGATCGCCGACAATCGACGGAGGTGGTTCACGGTCCGCGAGATGATCCTTGAACCACCCACTGGTGATCCTCATTCGTTACCCAAGCTCGTGGGTATACTGTTCGCCAAATTGGCAAGCACCGCGTCAAAACCGGGTGGTCGAGTCCCAGGCAACATCGCAAAGTCGCTCGGCGCTTTGGCTTGGCAATTGGAGCGGGAGATCCTTCGATGAAATTCAGCTTTGTTGTGTTGGTAGCGGCCGTTCTCGGCGGGTCCACCTTGCCCGCTCGTGGTGCGGGACCCGGCGAGGTGGAGGGATATCGTGACCGAGTGGTCCACGGTTGGCCGGTGCGCGTCAGCGAACGTCTGCTGAGAGAGTCACCTGAAAAGACGGATCGCGCCCTTGAGTTGCTCGGGGATCAGGTGGAGCGTCTCCGCGCGATGTTGCCGAAGCCCGCTTTCGACAAGGTCTGCGACATCACGATCTGGCTCTCCCCGCCCTACGAAGGCCACGGCCCGACGGGCGAGTATCATCCGGGCGCTGAATGGCTGAGAAAGAACGGGCGGCCGGCGGAGCTGCATCGGTGCATTGAGTTCACCAACGTGGAACGGTACGAAGACGAAATCCGACGGATGCCGGTGCTGTTATTGCATGAGGTCGCACACGCGTATCACGATCAACAGTTGGGGTTTGATCATCCTGAGATCGCTGCGGCGTATCAGCGAGCCAAGGCCAGCGCAAGATATGAGCGTGTCGAGCGACACGACGGCGTGGTGGTCGAGCACTACGCGCTGACCAATCCGATGGAGTATTTTGCCGAACTCAGCGAGTCGTATTTTGGCGTCAACGACTATTTTCCCTTCAACCGCGAACAGCTCGAGGTTTACGACCCGACGATGTTTGCATTGCTCGAACGCGTTTGGAACCTTCCATGAAGATCACCGGCTGTGAGGTTTATCAGGTCGATTTGCCATTGCACGAAGGCAACTACAGTTGGTCCGAGGGTAAGAGCGTTGATGTTTTTGATTCAACGGTCGTGAAGGTTCTGACCGACTCTGAAGTCTTTGGCGTGGGAGAAGTCTGTCCGCTGGGCCCGGTCTATTTGCCCGCCTATGCCGCGGGTGCTCGCGCCGGGATTGCGGAGTTGTTGCCGCAGCTAATCGGCCAAGACCCGACACAGATGTTGGCCTTGAATCATGCGATGGATCGCGCGATGAAGGGCCACCCCTACGTGAAATCCGCGATCGATGTAGCGTGCTGGGACATTGTCGGGAAGCTCGCCGGAATGCCCGTGTGCCATCTACTGGGAGGACGCTTCGAGGATGACTTTGTCCTCTACCGCGCGATCTCTCAGCGTCCCGCGGCGGAAATGGCCGAGAACGTCGCCAGTTATCGCAAGGACGGCTATCGGCGTTTTCAACTCAAGGTCGGCGGAAAAGCGGATGACGACATCGAACGCATTCGTGCCGTTCGCGAGATCCTTGAGCCCGATGACAAATTGGTCGCGGATGCCAACACCGGGTGGCTCATGCATGACGCGATGCGAGTGGTCGGCGCGGTCCGCGACCTTGACGTCTACATCGAACAACCCTGCTTATCGTATGAGCAGTGTTTGAGTGTTCGCCGCAATACGAATCTCCCGTTTGTTCTCGACGAAGTCATCGATTCGGTCGACGCGATCTTGAAAGGCGCCGCGGACCAAGCAATGGATGTCGTCAACATCAAGATCAGCAAGTTCGGTGGACTGACTCGGGCTCGCCAGGCACGTGATCTTTGTGTCTCACTTGGCATCGCGATGACGCTCGAAGATAGCTGGGGCGGCGATATTGTCACCGCCGCCATCTCGCACCTCGCGCACAGCACACCCACCGATTTCCTGTTCACCTCGACGGATTTCAATAGCTACGTCACGCAGCCGATCGCTGACGGCGCTCCCCATCGTGATGGCGGACAGATGTCGGCGTCGACGGAACCCGGATTGGGCGTCGAACCGAAATGGGACGTGTTGGGCGATCCCGTTTGGAGCTGCGGCGGATAACGCGCCGGTCCGACACAGAACTACTTCGGCTGGTTTCCCACCAGGATCGCTGGACCAGATGCAGCTCGGCACGCCCACGTTTCGTCTCGTTGATCCAGTGGGCGAGCGC
>JBCBLJ010000397.1:0-7457 GCA_038520195.1 Planctomycetota bacterium | reverse complement strand
TGATGCGTCTGGATGACGAAGAGTTCCAGGTCCCCGAACGCTTTTACTCGACCGACGCATTCACCGACTACGCCATTGAGTTTCTTGACGAAGCGCGACAGGGCGACAAACCGTACTTTTTGTACCTCGCGCATAACGCGCCGCATTTTCCACTGCATGCGCTGCCGGAGGACATCGCCAAATATCGCGGCCGCTACGACGAGGGTTGGGACGTCATTCGAACTCGCCGGCACCGTCGGCTTGTCGACCTCGGATTGATCGATTCCACATGGCGGCTCTCGACGCGCGACCCGAAAGTTGAGAAATGGTCGGAGTTGACCAAGCCGCAGACGGAATTCTTGATTCCGATGATGGAGGTTTACGCGGCCATGGTCGATCGCCTCGACCAAAACATCGGTCGGTTGGTCGAGAACCTTCGCGAACACGATGAACTCGAAAACACGCTCATTCTCTTCTTCTCCGACAACGGAGCTTGCCCCTACCAACGGCTTCGCACTCCCGGCGTTGAACCGGGCGGGCCTGCCAGCGACGTCGCCTACGACGCTCGATGGGCAAACATGTGCAACACACCGCTGAGACTCTACAAACAATATGCGCACGAGGGTGGGACGACGACGCCACTTATCGCGCATTGGCCGAAGGTGATTCGGGAGGGACGCGTCTCGACCGCCACTCATCATCTGGTGGACGTGATGCCGACGCTCGCGGAGATTGCCTCCGCGAAATACCCGACCGAATTCTCGGGACACACGATCCTGCCGATGGAAGGCGTCTCGATGATGGCAACGCTCCGAGGCGAGACGATGGAAAAGCGTCCTCCGCTCTATTGGGAGTTTTCGTCCAACCATGCGATTCGAGAGGGGCGATGGAAACTGGTCGCCCAGCGCGGCAAGGAGTGGGAACTCTACGACCTCTCCACCGACCGCAGCGAAACCAACAGCGTTTTTGAGGAACGCGCCGACGTGGCGAGTCGACTGGCCAATGAGTACGACCGGTGGGCAAAACGAGTCGGTGCGAAACCCCATTTGAAATGCCTCAAGACCAAGCCGAGCTCGCAGTCTCAGCTGTTTGAACTCCCGAAGTGATGGGTGCTCAAAAGGACACACTCGGGGTCCAGACAAGACCGGAAAAATCCGCCGGCAGTCTGCCTGTGCCGGTTCTTCCCGAAATGGGCCCCCGATTTGTGTCGAAACGAGGGTAATCCATTTGCCCGCGCTGATTCCATTCCGCACGTTTAATCGTCGTGCGAATCCATCCTGGATTCACCGCCCCTCATCTCGGCTGATGCCAACGGAGTTCCAACATGTTGCGTCTCACCGGTACCGCCCCCAACATGGATGTCGAAAACGCGATTCGAGACCTGCTTGAAGAGGATGCCTTTTACGACAGAACAGAGAATCGCTCTTCGCATCGTGAGCACTTGGTACGACCGGTCCGCCTACAACTCCGCGGATCTCGTGACGAACTGATCGCGTTTTCGCGCAACGTCTCCGCGTCCGGCGTCGGCCTGATCACCGACCGCAAAATGGTGGACGGGAACGTGGCCGTTCTGATCGTCGACTCGCTGAAGTCCGCGCCGGTGAAGTTTCTCGCGCAGTGTCGCTGGTGCCGCGACTTCGGCCCAAACTGGAAAATCTCCGGTTGGCAATTCATCAACATTCATCACTAGTGCCGCGGGAACGAAACAAGGCGGCTTGAGCGAGCTTACTTGCAAGCTTCACCCTCCCGGATGGATCAGATGGGTCGCGCTTCGATCACACAAAAGTGATCGAAACGCGGGGAGCGCGACATTGATTCCCGCAGCACTGGCCTCGTGATCCAGTCTGCCGGATCGGAGTGTGTGCGATGCGCACGCTTCCGGACGCCGACCCGATGTTTGCGCCACAGGTGTGTGTGCCAATGCCAACAGCTTTGGGAACTCAAATCGCCAATCCGTTTCGCGTCCATTTGCCGTTCCTCCAAGTCCCGGGTTGCGGAGAGAGCCAGCATTCGAATCATAGGACGACCGAAGATTCGAGTCGGCCACCGTGTGATCGCTCGTTCGACGGGAAGAATGGCAAACGGCTCAGCGATCTTCTTTCGTTGATCGCCCAAGTGACGGAAGGAAACAATGCAGACTAACGATCTCCGCATGGGGCCCGAAACGGACCCCTACCAGTTGCTACGTTTTCGTGATCGCCAATACGCCGCCGACATGCTCGCGGTCGCCATCACGAAGATGAATCTGTTTCGTTGGCTTGCCGACCGTGAGGGTGCGACGTCGGAGGAAATCGAACAGCATTTCCAAGTCGACGCACGTCCGCTCGACGTCTTACTCACCCTCTGTCGAGCGAGCGGTTTGGTCGAGACAACGGGCGTGGTTCACCGGGTGACGCAACTGGCGATCGAGCATCTCGTCGACTCTTCCCCGTGGTTTCTCGGGCCCTATTATCAGCCGATCGTTGATTCGCCGATTGCAGAAGGTTGTTGGCGTGTCCTGCGTAGCGGAAAACCGGCGGCGTGGCAGGCAGACGATGACGGCGCCGACTGGCATGCATCGATGCTCGACAAAGACTTCGCCAAGTCGTTTACCGAATTGATGAATTGCCGCGGCATGGCGATGGGACAGCGACTCGCCGTTGACCTGGAGCCGTGGATCGAAGACGGCATGCGTGTCTTGGATGTGGGCGCGGGCTCCGGGATCTACTCCTCAACACTTGTCGCGCGTTATCCCGGTTTGCGGGCGACGGTGCTCGAGCAGGCCCCCGTCGACGCCATCGCAGCAAACGAGATCAAGCGACATGGTCTTAACGACAAGGTCAAGGTTTTGGCTGGCGACATGTTTGAGATTGAATGGCCCGAAGCCGACATCGTTCTGCTGAGCAATGTTCTTCACGATTGGGACTTTGCAGAGATCGACACCCTGATCGCCAAGTCTGCGGCTTGCTTGAACCGCGGCGGAACCGTCGTGATCCACGAGGCGTTCCTGGACAACGACAAGCGCGGCCCGCTGGCGGTCGCGGAATACTCGGTGCTGTTGGCGAACATCACCCAGGGAAAGTGCTACACACTCGAAGAATACGGCCGCGTTTTGCAGACCCACGGTTTCGTCGTTGGAGATTACCGGCCGACGGTCGCTGATCGCGGCTTCATGACCGCGAGCATCGGCGACTCTTAGTTGGCGTTATCCGAAAGGTTTACGCTGCCATCAGGTCACGATTCTGGGCGGCGTAGGTGATCCAATCGGTGATTTCTTCGAGGTCGGGAAGCTTGCCGCCGCGAATAATGCGTTTGCCTTCGTTGCTTCGCGCGATCGGATCGATCAGAGCCAAGAGTGTCTCGGGGTCGTACGTCGTCACCTCTTCGGCGGTCGTGACCTCGGCGGCCACAAGCAGCTGCGCGTCGTGACCGCGGAGCATCGGGATGCGACACACGAGCGCCGCTTGTTGTTGCCACGCGATCACCGTTTCGGCGTCGACGCGTCGTTGGTCGAGGCTTTCGGCCAGTGCGGCCGGATCCGAATTGAGCAGATCATCAACCGTGTGGACGCCGATCACCTCAAGCTTTTCCGCCATGCGGTTGCCAATGGAGGGTGCGTCGACGACGGGACTGTCACGTTGAAGGTAGAAACGCAGTTCGGTCGTGTGGTTTGCCGTCGACTCGGAACGTGAACCCCGCTCGGCTCGATACTCACGCTCGGATCCGCGCTCATGTTCAGAACGTTCCCGCCGAGCACGATTTTCTCGATCGTAGTCGCGAGACTCATAGGTTCTTGGTTCACGATCCTCACTGCGATATTCGCGGTCGTCACCGCGAGCCTCACGTTCGTATTCACGAGTGGATCGGTGGGAAACACTCCGCGAGGATCGCGACCGCGAACCACGACTCCGTGAGCGTGAACCACGAGTACCTCCACTTCTAGCTCCGTTGCCGGATCCATTGCCGCTTCCGTGCCCGTTGCCGTAACCACTGCCGTAGCCGCTTCCGTTTCCGCTTGCATAGGGGGCACCTTGTCCATCCGCCGAGCGGTAACCACTTTCACCGTTGGTTCTACGTACGTCGCGTCCGTGCCGCTGCCTGGCCCGAGACCGCGGTCGGCGCCGCGAGCGGGCGCGAACGACTTCACCGTTGTCATCGACGAATTCGTATTCGTAGCGATCACTGTCCAACGTCTCGCTACCATCGCGGTAGTCGAGTGATTCTCGGACGACGCGCCCATCGACGGTGTGATGATCCGCCATGCGGACAATCGGATGATCATCGGTGGAGACGTTGGCGGCGGCGATCCAACTGGTGATCCGCGACAACTCGTAGCTGGTACCGCTAAGCAAGATTCGTTGTCCTCGCTCGGTCGCCAAGAACGCCTCGACGCGATCCAGCAACTCATTCGGATCGGTTGAAGCCAATTGCGACGCATCAGTGATTCCGCACCCCACCAGCACACGTGCGTCAAAGCCCCTCAGCTGCGGGACGTGGCAAACCAGTCGACACTCCGCTTGCCAGCGACGAATGGTTGCGGCGGTCACGCCGGTCAGCCCCAGCGCATCGGACAACCGATTCGGATCATGCTGCATCAGGTGATTGATGTGGGTAACATCGAGCGCCCGTAGCCGAGCGGCGGCGACCGCGTCGACAGAGGGCGCCTGATCGATCGGACTATCGACGGTCAAAAAAAAAGGGGACTGCCTCGCTTGATTCGGCGGTTCCAACGAGCTGTGTTCGCGAGTTCGAACGGCTTCTTCGCCCCGTGATTGCGGTGCCGTGGTGTACGTCTGAGCGTAGTAATAGCCGTCGTGCCAATCGGAACGAGCGGCCGCATCTCGCGGCGTTTGGGCCTGACTCTCGCGCCAAATCACATCCAATCGTCGATTGATATCGGCGACCGATGCGTTGGGTGTAAGCGCCGGTCGCTCGGGCGCGACGTAGGCCGGATAACCATCCCCGTACATCGCCTCTGGGTACACGGCAGCTGGGTAGCTAGCAGCTGGGTGGCTAGCGGCCGGGTAGTTGACGCCCGGGCCGTAGTCACGCCGCAGCGATTCGCCTTGGCCAGGCACCGGGGTATCGTAATAGCGATTGACGAGCGGCGCGTTGGAGTGTGGATCGAATCCATGTCCGTACATAGCGGGTTGTCCCACATGGGGCCCGGCATAGTGTTCGGTCGCGAAATGCGGCTGCCAAAGGGGTTGATGGGGATGGGCCACCGGTTCGCCGTGAATGAACTGGGCGTAGCCACCGCGCCGCCTGACTTGGTCGGCGAACACCGTGTCGCTGGTGAGTACAACGATCTGTCGCCCGAGACTTGCATAGTCATGCAGGGCTGCGACCACGGCGAAGTTCGCGTCGGCGATCACCGAAAGGTTTTCGCGATGCATCTCACCGACCGGACGCAGCAACTCGCGATGAGATTCGACGACGAGCGGAATCGCGCGTCCGGTGCGTGCCAAGAGGTCGGCCGCCGCCATGCGAACCGCCAGTGCCGCGAGGGCGCGATCCACCGCCGGAAGCTGCGACTCGTCGCGGCCGTCAATCATCACCAGCCCCGATCGCACGGTCGCGCTTGCCGGTCGATCGGTGATCGCGCCGAAAGAGGCTTGATGCCAATCCACGCGTTTCAGCCTTCCAGCCGACAAACGGACCAGCCACTGACTGGCTTCGTCGGCAAGCGGCAAGTTTGAGTTTCGTGGCGGAACGGGCGAGCCAAGTTGTTCCTGGAGCTCGGCGCGTCGCCGAAGCAACCACTGGTGCCGCGAGTCCACCTCACCCGATGGACCGAAACCGGCCAACTCGCGACGGAGCCGCTCGATTTCGGCGACGTCGTCCGATGTTCGATCGTTCGCGACAACCGGAAGCGCCCGCATTTCGGTGCGCAGTTGAGTCGCCCGCGCGACGCAACGGTCCAATTCGGAACGAGCGGCCTCAAGTTCTCGATGACCGCGCGCCACCTCGACGCTCAGATGCTCGGTGTACCACGCCGACCACGGCTGGTGGTGATAAGACTCATCGAGCCACGATGGGTAGCGGACCGACGCGGCCCAATGCTGATCTTGAATCATCGATTCACGATGCCGAAGCAAACTCTCGATCGACGCCGTGATCCAGGTTTCCGTGCGTTGCAGATCGAGCAGCTTCGCATTCTGGACGGCCATCGCTTGCGCCGAGGCCGAAGGGGCTTCGATCTCGAATCGGAAACCGCGGCGTCGCACGTCTTGCAATTCGTCCCGAATCGAACGAAGTGAATGCAACAGAGAACTCTCGTTTCCGTAAGTCAGTGCCGGCGTGCGCTCGCGGTACCAAGCGAAATCGTTGACGGCGTCGTAGTGTGAAGCCAACCAATCGATTTGGCGAATCACCGATTCGATCCGCAAGTCGATTTCGTCCGGCCACCGCGGGTCGGTCGCCGTCGAAGCGTACGCGGCGTCATATCTTCCGCCAAACACATCGCCGTGATCGAGCGAATGCAAGAAGTAGTTCATCCGTTCGCGACGGAGCATTTCGTCACTCAACGGAACCGGCCCGACCGCCAATCCGTTTCGCAGCGTTTGCTGTTGGGCGACGATCGTTTCCCGAAGGCCACGCAGTTCGGTGAGCATTCGTCGCCAGCGGATGATCTGGTCGTCCAGCGCGACCAATCGATCACGGATGGTGCCGTCCAAACGAAGGTGATTCGATTCCGACCACCCGGTCATCGCCAGCGCGTTGCTCGCGTACGGCGAAGCTGTCAACGGCGACTGGTAGCGGGCACGATTGCGGTCGACTTGCAAGTGATCCAGCCAACGCGACAGCTCGGCTTGGCGGACACGCAACTGCCAGATTCGATCGTGCAGCGTCGCCAACTCCGACGACATCGCCGCGTAGTCGCGTCGATCGCCGGTGTAACGCCGCGACTGGAGCATCGCCAATCGAGCCTCAAGATCTCTTCGGCGCATCAGCGTGGAGGTCGACGGAGAAACCGCTCCGTACGAAGCCAATTCCGATTCGATTCGCGCCATCTCGTCGCGAATGACGCGTTCGCCCTCTCGCTGGGCGCCCTGTTCCGGAGACAATCCGCTGACACGAGAAGACGCGATCGGCAGCGACGCGAACAGCGATGGGTCGGTCAATCCGCTTCGGAGGCATGCTTCGACCACTCGCGCGCCGCTAGTCACCGCGGTGTCGGTGATGATGCCGTCGACGACCGATTCGGGAATGCGAATGGACTCGAGCGCCCTGGACGCGTCCGTCGAGTCGGCGATCCCTTTGATCCAACTGTCGTGCAACCAATCGAAGCGATGCTGATGATCACCACGACTCTCAAATTCGATGGTCCGTCGTCCGCCCTTGGTGCCATCCTGCTCCCGACGGCAATGAATCTTGCCATTGCGATCAGCCCACACCACACGACCACTCGACGAACTCATCATGCCGAGCGGATAGTTGCGGCGAATCAGTGAGTCCCGAATGAAACGTGCGATCGCCGTTTTGCCGGGGCCCTCAGG
>JBCBLJ010000653.1:0-4912 GCA_038520195.1 Planctomycetota bacterium | reverse complement strand
TCATGGTCATGCTTGATTCTGCTTTAGAAGTATTGCGTTTGCAGTCCGCTGGAAAGATCACCGCGGTCGAAGTCGCGGAGCGGGCGGTCGCGGCGATCGAAGCCTCGCAGGGGCAACACAACACATACACGCACGTGGATCGAGAATCGGCGATCGCCGCCGCTGCCGCGGTGGACGCAAAACGTGCCGCCGGAGAAGTCGTCGGCGCGTTGGCCGGAGTGCCCGTCGCGGTCAAGGATGTTCTTTGCACGGTTGGCATGCCGACGACCTGTTCCTCGAACATGCTCCGTGACTTTCGAGCTCCCTACGATGCAACGGTGATCGAGAAGTTGCGGGCCGCCGATGCGGTGATCGTCGGTAAGACCAACATGGACGAGTTCGCGATGGGGGCGAGCACCGAGACCAGCGCCTTCGGGCTCACACGTAACCCGTGGGATACGGACCGCACACCGGGAGGCAGCAGCGGCGGCGCGGCGGTGGCGGTGGCTTCCCAAACCGTTCCGTTGAGTTTGGGGACCGATACGGGCGGATCGATCCGACAGCCCGCCTCGTTCTGCGGCGTGACCGGACTGAAGCCAACTTATGGTCGCGTCAGCCGTTATGGGTTGGTTGCGTTTGCGAGCAGTTTGGATCAAGTCGGCCCAATGGCCTGGTCCGCCGAAGAGTGCGCGCTGTTGCTCGGCGTGATCGCCGGCTACGAAGCCCGTGACTCGACGTCGTTGGACCGCGACATACCAGACTATCTGGCGGCAACGTCCTCGAAAGACTTGCGCGGACTTCGTATCGGCGTAATGCGGGAATCTTTAACGAGTGAGGGTCTCGATGATGCAGTGGTCGCGGCGGTCGAAGAAGCGATTAAGGTTTTCGAGTCACTCGGTGCCGAGACGGTCGAAGTCGATCTTCCGCACCGCGAGTATTGGGTGCCGACTTACTATGTGATCGCTCCGAGTGAGGCTAGCAGTAACCTCTCGCGCTATGACGGTGCACACTATGGACATCGCGCCGATCAGCGCGACCTCGTTTCGATGTATTGCAAGAGTCGCTCCGAAGGATTTGGCGAGGAGGTGAAGCGCCGAATCATGGTCGGCACCTATGCGTTGAGCGAAGGGTACGCGGACGAGTACTACAACAAAGCCCTCAAAGTTCGTCGTCTGATTCGAGGTGACTACGACGCCGCGTTTTCGCAGTGTGATCTGTTGCTCGGTCCAGTGACACCGACGCCCGCGTTCAAGCTCGGTGAAAAGATCGACGATCCGATCCAAATGTTTCTATGCGACTTGTTCACCGTCGGAGCCAACCTTGCAGGCGTGCCTGCGATTTCGCTGCCCGGTGGATTCAACGCGTCTTCGTTGCCCATCGGAATCCAACTGCAGGCTCCCGCGCTGGAAGAGACTCGGTTGTTGTTTGCCGGTGCGGCATTTCAGTCGGTGACCGATCACCACACCAAACGCCCTTCCTGATTCGGCGCGATCAAGTCGTATCCCTTCCTCCCACGTTCGACCGGCATGTCAAAGTTTCCCACGACGACGATCATCGGTTTGGAAGTCCACGTCCAACTGAAAACCGACACCAAGCTGTTTTGCGGATGCAGCACGGTTTTCGGCAATCCGCCCAACACGCAAGTCTGTCCGGTTTGCCTAGGAATGCCCGGTGCACTTCCGGTCATGAATGAGCACGCAATCGAACTGGCGATCAAAGCCGGATTGGCGATCAACTGCACGATCCCATCGCTGACCAAGTGGGATCGAAAGCAGTACTTTTATCCTGACTTGCCGAAGGGCTATCAGATCAGTCAGTTCGACTTGCCGATTTGCGCGGAGGGTTTTTTGGAGATCGCCGACCCCGCCGATGAGAATGCGGTGCGAAAGATCGGTATCACGCGTGCTCACTTGGAAGAGGATGCCGGCAAGAGCATGCACGATGAAGCGGCGGGCAAGTCCGATAGTCGGATCGACCTGAACCGCTGCGGCACGCCACTGCTGGAAATTGTCAGTGAGCCGGACATGCGCACGGCGGAGGAAGCCAACGCGTACCTGCTGAAACTGAAGGAGACGATGACCCATCTCGGTGTGTCGGACTGCGAAATGCAAGAGGGCAGTCTGCGCGTGGACGCGAACGTCAACTTGCATATCGAGAAAGAGAACGCGATCGTCAAAACGCCGATCGTGGAAGTCAAGAACATGAATAGCTTCCGCAACGTTGTCGCCGCGATTCATTTTGAGCAAGAGCGGCAATACGGAGAATGGGAAGAGACCGGCGAGACCATCGAAACGCGGGGCAAGCGAACGTTTGGTTGGAACGATGTGAAGCAAGTCACTGAGGTCCAACGCGAGAAAGAAGAGTCGGCCGACTATCGCTATTTCCCGTGTCCCGACTTGCTTCCCGTCCGGATTCCCCGTGCGCAAGTGGAATCGATCCGTCAGACGCTCGGCGAATCACCTGAAGCGGCTCGCGAGCGGTTGCAAAGCCAGTACGGCATCAAGCAATACGACGCCGAAGTGATTGTCTCGCAGGGAAGTGCGATGGTGGTCTATTTCGACGAAGTCGCCGAGAAGAGTGGTGACGGCAAGAAGGCGAGCAGTTGGATCCAGCAAGATGTGATGCGAACGCTTAAGGAGCGTGACGAGCACGTCGCTAAGTTCGGCGTGACGCCAGAAAAGCTTGGTGAATTGCTTTCCAGAGTCTCCTCAGGTGATCTCACCAACGACCGCGCCCGCGACGTGTTCAAGCATCTTGTCGACAATCCGGGAGACTCGGTTGACGATGCGATCAAGGCCCTCGGGATTGAGTCCGTCGACAGCGGAGAAATGGAGACGCTGGTCAAATCGCTCTTGGCGGCTAACCCCAAAGTGGTCGATGATGTGAAAAGCGGAAACCTGAAAGCCGTCGGTGCGTTGATCGGTCAGGCCCGCAAGCAAAACCCCAACGCCAATCCCCAGGTCGTTCGTGAAATTGCGATTCGACTGATCAATGACGTGTGAGATGGAGAGTTGAAACGGGATCCATTCTTTGTCGTGATTCTTACCGGCCTGGGTGCCGTCGTCGTCTGGCTATTACTCACGCCCTTTGTGCCGAGCGTCGCGCGGACCACGATGGAGCGGTTTCATCTTCGCGGTGACTCATTCACCAAATGGGCAGTACAGGCCCCGATCCCAGCGATGTACAACTTCGCCAACCGATTCCAGATTCGTGAGGTGCCGGACGACTTCGACAAATTGATGCCGATCTTTCAACTCGCGCCTCAAGAGCTGGATGAGCCGCAGTGGCGTTACATCAATCACTTTCCGCCCCGGCTACTGACGTTCGCCAACACACGGTACAAGCTTCTGGACCAGGGAGAGGATCGTTGGGTGACGATCGAGACTTCGTATCGTGGGCAACGGATCGAGACCGAGATCCATGCCAAGCCGATCGAGAACGGATTCGAGTGGGTCGCCCGAGAGGTCGAAGATGACGGCCGCGACTGAATCCAAGTCGAAAACGCCCGCCAAGTCGGAGGTGTCCAATGCCGCGGAGCTCGACGGCCGAGTCGTCTCGGCGTACTTGCTCGTTCAAGTGGGCCTGTTTCTTGGTTTAGCGTGGAAGTGGGCGTACTTTTGGTTGGCCGACGGCGTCTACCACGAACTCCCATTGGCGCACGCCTTTTTCCCCGATTGGTTGCGATCGGCCGAGGTCGTGCGTTGGGCGTACTTGGGGTCACTGCTTTCGATCATCGTTGGCGTGTTAAGTGTTTGGTTGTGGCCACGTCGTCTCTTGGCGGTCGCGAATCTCGGCTGCCTGTCGGTGCTTTGCGTTCATCAGGCGAGCTACAACGACGCGACGTTCACGACCAGTTGGTGGGCATCGCTATGGTTGCTTTGGTGGACCACAAGGATGGGCGTCGAGGATTCAAATGAGTCGCTTCGCCGCGGTGCTTTTCTCGCCCGTGCGATCGGCTCAATGATCTTGCTCGGCGGAGCGGTCGGGAAGTGGACCCCGGAATACTGGTCCGGCGAAGTCTTTTACGACATTTACTTTCTTGATCGCGACTATTGGACGTTCAATTGGCTGCGTGAACGCTATGACGAAGAGACTCTTCGTTGGTTGTCGACGTGGTATAGCCGCAAAGTGATCGCAATCGAAACGCTCGGCGGTTTCGGTTTGTGGTTGTTGCCGCCCAAATGGGCCGCTGCCGCCGGAGTTGTTATCTTCACCTCCATCGCACTGCTCTCCAACTTCTTGCTCTTCTCCGTGCTCTGGAGCCTGATCGGACTGTCAGCAGTTGGATTTTTAGTGCGACGCCAGATCTCCAGCTAAGCCATCGCGGACGCTGCAATGACGTAATGCCGTCGGGTAACCCCTGAACGCCAATCACTTTCGGCCTGCGATCGGGTGTAGCGGGATCGAATCATCTCGACTCTTGTCGAGGCATTCGAAAACACGCAGCTTCCTGGGCGTTGCGAACGTAAAGTCGGTCGCCGATGAGAACCGAATGATTCCATGTTTTGCCCTCGATCGCTTGGAATCGTGCTCGTTCGACGAGCCGGTCGAGCGACGCTTCGACGAGCGCGATCTCGCCGCTTTCGGAGGTGATAAGAAGTTGCCCCGACTCTTCAAGAAGTAGGACTTGACCGTTTCCATAGCGGCCGCCCTTCCATTGACGGCTCCCAGACTGATAGTCGATGGACGCAAAAATGCTTCCGTCAAATCCGTACACCGAACCATCAAAGTAGACGAAGTCATTGAAGTCGGATTTCATGCCGCGCGAGCTCCAGTCCTCAACCATTGCCCAGGTGCCATCCTCGCTGCGAGTCACCGTGATTCGGCGGCTACCTTCGCCGAGGCTGGACGCCAGGAGTATCGAGGAGCCGACCACCAACGGTTGAAGCGCGCGGTACTGACGTGTCTTCCATGCGTATTGCCAAATCGTCTC
>JBCBLJ010000589.1:0-5406 GCA_038520195.1 Planctomycetota bacterium | reverse complement strand
CCACGACACAAAACGGGCCCCGTTTGGAGGTGTAGGGGAAATATCCCCGGTTCTTGCGGCGGTGTTCAATCACATCGTAACCGCGCTGCGCGTTCAGTGAGTGACGGCATTGCCTGAACGCCAGCCGTGTGCCGGAACGCCAATCTGCACTCCGACTAGAAGACCGTTGAGGAAACGAGTGCGCCCTCCACAAAACTCGCTCTTTACCTGAGCTATGACGCCTGGGGACGAATGTTCAGTACGTTCGTGGTTGCGTGTTCGAATCGTCAAACCGACCGCACGGCTGGGAAAAAACGCCTTTTTATCAGGGTGGTGAGGCAATGTGTTTGACTTGATACGGATTCATGACAGTGATCGATGGGTCAGACCGCTGGGAGAACCTGAGACCTGGAGAAGTGCTGACAGGATTCGGTCGGTCCAAAGTACACTTGCGAGGCAAGGCAACCCAATCTGACTACAGGCTCCGGAAACTCGGTCATGCCAGGAACTCGAACACTCATTGCGATATTGACATGTGTTGGCGTTTATTGCACACCGCTGTCCGGTCAAGATTCGGGGCTTCCCGTTCGCGAGAAAGTCGTCCGTGATCCGCAACGCTTCGCGGGCGCGATTGGCGCGTTTGCAAGGCAGGACAGGGAGAACGGAATTCCCAAGGGCAAAACCGTGTTCGTCGGGAGCAGTAGCGTCGCGCGGCTGGATCGCGAAACCGTATTCCCTGATCATCCAATGACATTGCGGGGACTACGGGGCGGAAGAATCAGTGACCTGAACCACTACGCCGAAGAACTCGTGCTCCAGTATGAGCCATCGAGAGTCGTGTTTTTCTGTGGAGGGAATGACCTGTGGAATGGCGATACGCCGGAAGAAGTCTTGGCGAACTTTGACGAGTTCACGAAGAAGCTGTTTCAGCGTGCCCCGCGATGTAGGCTTATCCAATTGGCGATTCGACCTTCCATGAAAAAGCGCACCATCATTCCTCTGGTGTTGCGGACCAACCAGTTGTTGCAACAGTTCGCCGACGCCGACGAACGAATCGTGTTCCTTCGCGGTGCGTGCGATCGCTTCTTAGACGAAGACGGCGAATCCATCGAGCCGCTTTATCACGAGGATCGCAACCACATGAACGCAAGCGGCTACACCATCTGGTCAGAGATTGTTACACCGCACCTCGGCGCACCGGTCGACGAATCCCAGACGCCGCATTGACCGTTACCAACGAAGGCTCAGTACGCGACCCAACGACACAGATCAACGCTAATTTGCTTAGCCGTGTGAAGCTTGCGGCGAGGCATCTTGCGATCGCGCCAGTACTCAACGGTCGCGGGTGTTGAACAGCTTCAGCACATTCACGGCTGCAGATATGGGGCTTCTGCCGTGTTGTCGAATGCGACGAAGGTGATCTCGAAACGCTCTCGACAGAAGTGATCGAGTATCATCTCGAAAACAACCTCCAGCCCGCGAACTGTTTTCCGATGCGATCTCTTTGTCTCCCAGCATTTTGTCTCTTCGCATTGTTTCTAACACCTGTTGGCGAATGCTGGGCAGACTCATACCCGCTCCCCGACATTCCCGGCATGATCGATGTGAAACGCGACTTTGACGCGGTTGGCGATGGAATCGCCAATGACACGCAAGCGTTGAAAGAGGCAATCGAGAATCAAGGGAAGTACACACTCGTCTATCTTCCAAACGGAACGTATTTGGTCGATGCCCCGATTGCCTATGCAAACCGTCGTGTGTGGGTACATGGAGAAAGCCGAGATGGCGTCGTCATCAAGTTGAAAGACAACTGTCGGGCATTCGGTGATCCGCAAAACCCTCAGCCGGTTTTGAGTACCTGGAATGCCTGGAAGCGGGGTCTGACAAGCGCGGTCATTTTTCGCCAAGAGCTGTACAACGTCACGATTGACGTCGGCAAGGGAAACCCCGGTGCCGTGGGACTCAACTACTTCACGAGCAATGCCGGTTGTGTCCGCAACGTACGCATTCGCTCGAGCGATCCTCAGAAAGTCGGGTTCGCGGGGTTCGTTCTCGGCATGGCTTGGCCTGGACCCGGCTTGATCGATGGGATGATCGTCGAAGGGTTCGACTATGGATGCCATACGCGAATCAATCAATACAGCATGACGTTCAAAGACATCACGCTCCGAAACCAACGTGTCGCGGGCTGGAGTAATCGAAAACAGGCGGTCTTCATTCACAACTTGACCAGCGAACAATCCGCGGGTGTCCCCGCTTTGGAAAACGAGCGGGGAAGAGTGGTGCTCGTCAACGGTGATCTCAGCGGAGAGCGGTCGACTGCGATCAAGACCGATGACTCAGAGTTCTACGCCCGCAACATCACAACCGGCGGATATGAGTCGTCGATCAGTGCTGGGGAATCAAGAATTGCCGAACCATTTGTCAATGAGTGGTGCTCACGGGATGTGTGCCAATTGTTCGATGGTTCAAGGACATCGCTCAACTTACCTTTGCAGGAGACTCCCGAAGTTCCTTGGGGAGATCACGAGGGATGGGTCTATGCCGGTAACTTCGGAAAGGACTCGGCGGCGATCCAGGCGGCAATCGACAGTGGTGCGCACACCGTGTACTTCGGTCCAAAAGACATGTTTCAAATTGACGCCACGGTCGTCTTGCGAGGCAACCTGCGTCGGCTCATCGGATTCGGAGGCCGTTTGAATTGCGAGGAACTGCCTTCTGAATCGCCAACGTTTCGGCTCGATGAAGGACGATCACCGATCGTGGAAGTGTCACGAATGGCAACGTACATCGGAGGGAAGCGAGGGATCGAGATCGCGGACAATCGCACGTTGGTTCTGCGATCGCTCATCTTCGGAGGGGGAGTGTTCAACTCTTCGCCGGGCAAGTTGTTCATCGAAGACGTATCGAGCGAACACATTCAGATTGGGCGGGGCCTGAGAGCTTGGGCGTGGCAACTCAATTCGGAAGCGCCCGACTACAACATTCACAACCGTGAAGGGACGCTATGGCTGATGGGTCTCAAGACCGAAAAAGGCGCGCTCAGTATCGGGACTTACGATGGTGGTAGAACCGAGGTTCTTGGGACGTTCGTCTACAACAACAAGCGGCTTCAAGACACCAACTTTGTCGTGGAAGACTCCCGCTTCTCGGTATTCGGCAACAACCACAATTTTCCCATTGCGGTTCGAGAGACCCGGCGAGGTATTCAAAAGACGCTGTCGGGAAAAGAGTTTTCCGGGTTCTATGTCAGCGACAACTGACCCACTCGAGACGACCCGCGCGCCATTGTCCCGGACATTCAAGACACGACATACCCCGACTCCCACCACGGGACCGCGGCCACACGCAAGCATGCTTGCGATCTTTCATGACGAAGAGAGAACGGGGGTAGCACCGCCGCTGACACACGAGTGGCGACGTTTGCATGCCGCTGGAGCTCAATTTCATCGGGCATGAACTTGAGCGTGGCCCCGACCGAATTGCATTCACTTGACGACGAATCGTTCTTTCGGGACCGAGGACTTGCAAAACCCGTGCCGGATCACTACTTTGCAGAAATCCCAACCATCGGGGCGTGGCTCAGCCTGGTAGAGCGCTACGTTCGGGACGTAGAGGTCGCTAGTTCGAATCTAGTCGCCCCGACTGCATTTTTGCGGGTTTTCTGCTCTTCGAGCGTCCCTCGATTGGGACAAAATGGCAGGGTTTAGAACTCGTTTTCACGGGTTTTCTCTGCCCTAAGTCTGGCCTCGAGCATAGGCCGCGGGATCATTCGAAGCAACAGCTTGGTCGGTTCGCAACCAGGGTTGAGGGACAGACAATCAAGATCTCGAGCGTGAAATGGGCGGCGACTGAAACCGGCCAACCCAACTTGCGCCGCGTGAGGGACGCGTACGATCAAAAGCTCGACCTCTGAAACTCGATAGAGAATCAGATGATTCGGAAACCCCTTGATTCGCCACAACCGAAAGTCGGTAGCGTTTGGAGAGTCAAACTCGCAAACACACCCAGCAAACGGGGTGTCAATCAGGAACTGGAACGTGATCTGAGCCGCTTCAAGTAGCCGCAGTGCCGCCTACAGGCTATCGCGGGCAATGAACTCCACGTGCCTACGCAGGTCTACTTGGGCTTGCGGTTGAATCCGGAGCAATCGCGTCACGGATTCGTCGCATTCTCTCGAAGTCGACGCTTCTCATTCTCCCAGTAACTGGCATCGACTGTGATAGGAGCACCGCTCTCCAGCCCCTCCCGTGCAAGACGCTCGAGCGTCGCTTGCTGCTGGTTTCCAATCGCTGAAAGACGTTGTCGTGTCAGCAAGTCTTCTCGAATCAGAGTCTCAATGTAGTGAGCCGCATCGCGGAAGCTCCCGTCCGAAAGCACCCCTTCGATGTGTGTCCGAGCATCGGCTGAGAGGTCGATTGAATGTTCGCTCATAGTGTTCTCCTGTGTCCGAGATTAGCACGGCCACCGAGGCATGGTCAAACAGAATCGTGTGCTATGGGCAGGATCAGATGGAATGGGCAGCTTGTCCACAAGTTGTGGAAAACAACTCGTTATCCACGCTGAAATGGTCACCCTTGGCTAGTGCTAGTTCACGGTGGAGCTCGCTGGCGGGATTCATCCACGCTGAAATGGTCCCCCCTTGGTACACTGAAATGGTCACCCCCTCCTTATGAAACTACCTAAAGAGAGCCGAGCGTAATGACGTTTGACGACATGCTCGGCGGTGTACGCCAACTGGTCGCTCAACTTCGCAAGCTCACATAGCGAACTGGCCTAGTCATTCCTGATTCGGGTACCCACTCCGTGGATGCATTTCAGGGCTGTCCTGGCAGAATCGGAATTTAACACCGACGCAGATTGGCGAATCCCTGGAGTTGCTGAAGTTGCATCGTTCGATGCCGACTTCGGAAACGACCAAACTGCATCGGCGGTAACAACCGATGCGGATCGCTGATCAACTCACCTCGGTGAGACGTCCCGCGCCACCATTTTGCTTGCCATCCCGCAAACGGTCCTGTCTTGCTTTCTGGACCAGCTCGCGCACCTCCGCTTCGGTGATCGGTTTACCGACGGCGATTGGTTCTCCGACGCGTTTTTCTCGCTGTTTCTTCCTGACCTCGAAGCGACAGGTTCCGTCGGCGTTTGCGTACAGATTCACACTTACGACAGACACTTTTCCCGCGATGCCCGTACGACTTCTGTAAAGGTGACGTACGGTTTTCCGGGAAAGGAATTGATCACTTCGGACACAGGCGAGTTGACGGCGAGTTCCCCCACTTGCCGTCGCATTTCCGGATCGCCCAGTTTTCTGGGATCGCTAAAGGTCTTCGATCTCTGATTCACCGAAGCCGCAAACAACGGGTACGTGTCCACGTAGTACTGATGGAGGGCGGCTCGAACCGCCGCACATTCGCTGAAAGGCTG
>JBCBLJ010000652.1:0-4914 GCA_038520195.1 Planctomycetota bacterium | reverse complement strand
GTTTCGGCTCGCTGACGAGCCTCCTCAATGGGATCGCTGATGGCTACCAATTCGGCACCATCGACTTGCCCTAAAAGTTTGGCGTGAATGCGGCCCAGATGGCCGGCTCCGATCACTGCGATACGCAAACGCGTCATGCTGCGTTCCTGATGCGATGTTCTTGTCCACGACCATGACGCGCTTCATTGGCGAAGGCGACGCAGTCTAAAAGTTCTTTCACGGCGGGTCGAAGCGGCCCTTGCGCTTCAATGGCTTGCTTGGCGGCATCCAGCCCGACGCGTTCTCGATAGAGCAGTTTGTAGGTCTGGTGCAAAACCGAAATGTCTTCGCGAGGGTAACCGTGTCGCTTGAGTCCGATGGTGTTCAGCGCGCGCGGCTGGCCGGGGTTGCCTTCGACGATCGTGAACGGCGGTGCGTCCTGGGAAAGACGAGTCAACGCACCGACGAAGCACAGTTGACCGATACTTGTAAACTGAACGATGCCGCATCCGCCGGCGATGGTCACGTCGTTGGCGACGCGAACGTGTCCGCCCAGCATGCCATTGTTGGCAATGACGATGCGGTCGCCGACGTGACAGTCATGACCGATGTGCGTGTTGACCATGAAGAAGTTGTCGTGACCGACTTCGGTCACACCCTCTTCCTTTTCCGTTGCCCGATTCACGGTGCAATGCTCTCGGAAAACATTGTTGTCACCGATGACAACACGCGTCGGTGCGTTGCGATTGAAGCCCGTATCTTGGGGAAGCCCCCCCAGAACACAGTTCTGAAAAATCTGATTGTTCTCGCCGATCGTCGTGTCGCCCGTCACGCTCACATGCTCCTCCAACACGGTGGAGTCGCCGATTTTTGCTTGCGGTCCGATCACACAGAAGTGACCGATACGAACGTTGTTTCCCAGTTGGGCTCGCGGATCCACGACCGCGGTTTGAGCGATGACAACACTCATGACCTAGAACTCTGACTCAAAAGGTGCGGGGTCCTCGTCGCTTGACGACTGCATCCCGGAGAGTACTCAAAAACACTTCGCCGGATCGAGAGGAATTGCGCGAAAAGATTCCGAGCAAACTCAAGTGGTAATGGACAGGTGCGCCGTCCTCAACACACATTCAGCCGGATCCCGAAAGCCAATCCAACGTACGGACGAATGAGCGCAAAGTCCGACGGCAGTCAGTCAGGCCGCCCTTTGGCGGACGACGTCAGAACGACGGTTCACCGAGCTTGATTTTGCCAGCTGATGGAGTGCTTCGGCCATGCGTCCATTCAGTCGATGGCCGCCTCGATGGGAAACGAATTTGCCGACCAACTCGACCCCCGCGAGAGCAAGGTCGCCGATCAGATCAAGCGCCTTGTGCCGGGCGCACTCATTGGCGAAGCGAAGCCGGTTGTCGATCGGCCCCGTGTCGCCGAACACCAAAAGATCCTTGTAGCTGACGTGAGTCGCGACACCACTGGATTGAAGGCGCTCGGCTTCGGTCCGGGTCACGAACGTCCGTGCCGAGGCCACCTCCCGGCGAAAGTCCTCTGGCGAACAGACCAGATGAAAACACTGATTGGGGATCACGCCCGGGTGATCAAAGGCGAGTTGGTAGCCGAAGTGACTTTGCCGGTGAATCATTGGCGAAGCAGTGATCCACGAAGCGCCGTCATGTAGCGTGATCATCTGCTGGATGATGAGTTGCTTTCGACTTGTCGATTGAATCGTTGTTCCGGCGGCAAAGATCGCGTCGGAGTACGCGCGAGAGCTCCCGTCCAATCCCGGGAATTCTTCGCCGTCGATTTCAACCACACAATTGTCGATACGCATGGCGTATAGCGCCGCCAACACGTGCTCCACCATCTCGAAGCGAGCCGCCCCGTTCACGAGATTAGTGCGCAGTGTCGCGTCATCTCGATAATCGACATGAGCCGGGCACGCCGGCCGCCCAGGAAGATCGCTTCGAACAAGCACGATTCCCGTCGAGACTTCGCCCGGCAACAAACGCACGCGGACAGACCGACCTGACCAATATCCGACTCCGGTGATTTCACATTCCGACCGGAGCGTTTGCTGATTTCGCGGAGTCTGCATGGGGTTGTTTCCGTTGAGCGGGGGAACGGAAATCGACGGTCCATCGCTGGACGCGCAGAATCGATCCGGCGGGACCGTGGCCGCCGGATCAAGTGTTTGCGCGGTTGAGCCGCGCTATCAGGGGCAAAGCAAAAACTCTGCCCGCGTCACGCGCTAGCGAGGGGCTGGTGCAGCTGGTTGCTTCGCAACGAACACGCGATCAAGGTAGTTCATCACCGTCGGCGTCATGTTCATACTCTCATCGTGGTAGACGATGTTCTTCATAACACCGCGGATGACGGTTTCACCGTTCTCCTCGTTCATCGCTTCACTGTTGTAGCGAAGGACCAGGTTGATCCCATTGTGGTTGGCGATCAGTTTGACGCCCTCGGCGATTCGTTTGTAGTTTTGGAAGTAGATCTTCGCTTCGGCGTCAGCGAGTTCCTTTCGCTTGCGAGCCATTTCGAGTCGCAGCTTGGAATCCATCGAAGCAAGCTTTTCTTCTTGGGCCGCGTACTCGGGGGTACCCACGCCAAAAGTCTTCAGTTTCTCCGCCGCGCTCTGGATGGCCGTGCGCTTTTGCTGAAGCTCGGTGTCAAAGGCTTTGAGGTCCGCTTCGACCTTGGCAACCTGCGACTTGATTCCGGGATGATTCTTAAAGATGTACGCTACATCGACCACGGCAATCTTGTGTGCCCCGGATGCGGTTTGTGCAGCTGCCTCGCCCGCGATGAATCCGGAAGACACCACAAAGGCCAAGGCAATGGCCGTGACAATGGCTTGTTGGCGAATGATTCGCACTTTCGCTCTCCTTGCGTGTTTGGTCGCTCGTCCTTGGTGCCAGCGTGGGCTC
This sequence comes from Planctomycetota bacterium, assembly GCA_038520195.1. GTDB lineage: Bacteria > Planctomycetota > Planctomycetia > Pirellulales > Pirellulaceae > Stieleria. Next base: position 2,011 of record JBCBLJ010000652.1, on the reverse strand, counting down.
GAACGGGAACTCCGAACGCTCCAACAAACGCGACGCTCGAACATCCGTTGTCCGAAAACGAATCGTCTGGTGACCGGCACGCCGAATTCTATCGGCAGTTTTCAGTGCGGCGGATTCTGGCAATCCGTTCGGTTCCACGTAAAGATTGAAATGGATGATTTTCCGACGTCACGGCAGTTTTTTCGGTAGACGCATCGGCGGCAACGCCAAGCCAGGCGCGTCGGCAAAGACTCGCATTTCGCAAAAACTCCCCTATCATGACTTCAGTAGCGGGTTGAACCGTTCACACTCGTCCGTGACCGCGACGAATCGGACGACGACGGCCGGTGAATCCCGCCCCAACCCGCTCGGACACCCATTCCCCGCCGCCAGCCCAACTGACGCCAGCCCGACCCTATGCCTGCGTACGCCAAATCCCATTTGTCGATTGGAACTGACATGCGATCGAGACTCTGTTGGTTGACTGCGGTCTTTGCATTTTGCGCCCTCGCCCCAGAATGCCAGGGGCAGGGTCTGATTCAGCGCCTCCGTGACCGAATTCGAGGTGCTGCGCAAGCAACTCCAAACGCGCTTCCGGCTCGGCCGATTCCCTCGCCGACAGATGGCGCGGCAGCCGGGCCGACATCGAATTATCGAAGCCGTGTTGTTCCGATACCCGCTGAGGTCGATGGGAATCGAGCTTCCGGTCGCGATGTACGCCAGGCTGGCGCTGAGCAAGAGCTCGATGAAGCACGCTTGCAAAGTGGGTTCGGTGCGTCGATCCTCGCCCGCCCACCGCTCACATCGGTCGCACAACCATCGATCGGGATCCAGGGAGTCAACGCAAACCCGGGCTACCCCGGTGTGGAGGTTCGACGATTCGATCCAATCTCAAAGGCCGATGAAGCGGGCCTCCAAACCGGCGACTTTATTTTCGCGGTGGACGGGATTGCGACGCCGAACACCAAAGTGCTCGTCGATCAGGTGTCCAAGTACAAACCCGGCGAGACGATCCGGCTGAGAATCGGACGTGATGGCCAAGTGAGCGACATCGTCGTTCCGTTGGTCGCTCGACAGACGAGCAAAGCTCCGCCGACCGAGGCTTTGAGTCCAGCGCCGCGAACGGTTCAGCCGGTGGTCACACAGGAACTCCGTCAGCTCGGCGTCGAATTCGAAGATCTTGCGGGCTCGCGTGGCGCACGGGTCGTTGCGATCGAGTCCGGGTCCGCAGCAGCAAACTCGGGACTGCAAGTCGATGATCGTATCGTTGCAATCGACAATCGGTTAGTCACCGGTTCCCGCGCCCTGATGAGCCAGTTGTCGAGATTGCAAAATGACGCCGCTGAATTGCGAGTCGTTCGCGGTCAACAACTCCTGCAGGTCGAACTGAGTCTCCGCGGAACCAACGGGCCGGATTCTATCGAAAACCAAAACGAAAGCGGCACGCCGACGCTGGCAGCACCTCGACCCGAATCAGCTCCATCGGGATCGATGTTCGGCGGACTGGGTGCCGCACTCGGCGGGGTGTTCGGCGCGGAAAAGCCGACGGAGCCTGCGAGTGCGGACGACAAGGACGCACTCGCGCTACCTGATCCCGTCGATCAGTCGAAGCAAGCGGACGATTCGGTGCGTGATGAAATCGCAGCGCTCAAGGAACGTCTAAAGGAACTCGAATCAAAGCTCGAGCCGAAGTCATTCTGAACTCAATGCAATCGGGATTTCGCCTCGCACCCTTACCGCTCTATCAGGGGTACGGCGCAATGAGCCTCGCGATAGAGCAGCCAACCGGTCAGCACCACCGCGCCGAGCACGCTCTGCGGAGTCCAGCAAATGAAGATTCCCATCATCACCTTGTCAAAGTCGACGCCGAGTGCCTGCCCCAGCGCGATGGCTGCCACGATCAATGCAATGGTTGTTGGCGTGAGCAACGCCACACGTTGTTGCCACTGCCAACCGCGCGGAAGAAACGCCAGCGCAATCAGTGCTGCCGGGCCGAGCAGATAGATGGACGCGAGAACCTCGACGCGTGGTG
>JBCBLJ010000075.1:0-17202 GCA_038520195.1 Planctomycetota bacterium | reverse complement strand
CGCGTCACGTTGAGCACCGGTCCGGTTTCCAACACGCCGCCGATGCTTGGCACGACCCCGCTGACCTTCTCGTTCAGCGAGGACGACGCCGACGGCTCAGTTGACCTTTTGACCGACGCGACCGATGCCGATGGCGACACGCTGACGGTACAAGGCGTCTCGGTGTCCGGTGATCAATCCGGAGTTTCGCGAACCGACAACATCGTGTCCGTGATGCCGTCGGCTTACGATTCGCTGCCGGCTTCGGCGACCGAAGACATCGTCTACACCTACGAGGTCAGCGACGGCCAAGTCGCGGTGAATCAAACGGCAACCATCACAATCAACGGCGTCAACGACGCCCCGGTCGTTTCGGCGCCGGTAACACAAACCGTCAACGTCTCGGCATCGACCACCAATGTTGACTTGCTTACCGGAGCCTCGGATGTCGACACCGGTGACGTCCTCGACGTAGCATCGGTGACGCTTGATTCGGGCGACGACTCGGGCATTACGTTCGACGACACCAACAACCAACTGGTTGTCGATCCGACTCAGTACGCATCCCTGGGCAACGGCCAGTCGATCGATGTGGTCTTCACCTACGACGTCGTTGACAACAACGGTGGCGAGGCTCCGCAACGGGCGACGATCACCATCGTCAACACCGACAACGACCCGCCGGTCGTCGGTGACCCGATCACCCAGACTTTGTCCGAGGATGACGCAGACACCACGATCAGCCTGTTGACCAACGTCACCGATCCTGAGAACGACACGCTGACGGTTGCTGACTTCACAAACACTTCCGGTGACGCGGCGGGCTTCACGCAATCGGACACGGACTTGATGGTGACTCCCAGCACCTACAACGCGCTGCCCGAAGGAACCGATGAAGTCGTCGCGTTCACCTACACGGTTTCCGATGGGGTCAACACTCCCGTCGATCACTCCGCGACGATCACCATCACGGGTGTCAACGACGCTCCGGTGGTCTCCGGTCCGTTGACGGTCTCCGTCACGGAAGACGATGCCAGCCAATCGATTGACCTGCTCGGCAATGCTTCGGATGTTGACACCGGCGACACCCTCACTGTCTCCGGCTTAACCCTGGTGTCGGGCGATGACTCAGGAGTCACACCATCGGGCAACACGGTCACGCTCGACCCGACGGCCTACAACAGCCTTGCGGTCGGTGAGAGCGTTGAGATTGTCTACACTTATACGATCACCGACACCGCTGCGGCTTCGGAAACCGGAACGCTGACGATCAATATCGCCGGCGTGAACGATGCACCGATCACCGGCCCGGCTATCACGGCGACCTTCAGCGAAGATGACGCCGACGCGACGGTCGCACTTCTGGACAACGCGAGCGACCCGGACACGAACGACTCAATTTCGGTCGACGGATTCACGGTCGCGTCGGGAGACGCAAGCGGTGTGGCTCAGTCCGGCAATTCGATCGCCGTCACCCCTTCAGCCTACAACAGCTTGGGAGCGGGTGAAGTCGAGACCGTCGTCGTGAACTTCAACGTCGTTGATGGCAACGGCGGTTCGACGGCCAACTCGGCCACCATCACGATCAACGGCGTCAATGATGCCCCGGTCGCTCCGGACTTTTCGCTGACCTTCAATGAAGATCAGGGAACGCAAACCGCATCGCTGCTCGATGGAGCGAGTGACCCCGATGGCGACACGCTCACCGTGACCGAGTCGAGCGTGATGGTGTCGGGCGATGACAGCGGCTTCACCCGCACGGGAGCCGATCTTTCGATCGACACCGGTGCTTACGGGTCGCTCGACGCCGGCCAGTCGGTCGTCGTCACCTACACCTACGACGTCTCCGACGGAACGACGGCCGTTAGCCGCACCGCGACCATCACGATCGAAGGCCGTGACGAAGGCGTCCCGACCGTAACCGGGCCGATCACCGTCACCTTCGACGAAAGTGATCCCAGTGCCACCGTCGATCTCCTCGAAGGAGCCAGTGACCCTGACGGCGATCCGCTCAACATTGAAAACGCCGTCGTGACTAGCGGCGACGCTTCGGGCGTCACCATCGACGCGGCGAACAACCAACTGCTTGTCGATCCCTCGGCGTACCGCGCCCTCGCCGACGGCGAGACCGCCGTGATCGTCGTCACCTATGACATCGGCGACGGACTTGGAAACTTCTTCTTCGGCCAAACGGCAACTGTCACCATCAATGGCCAAGACATCATCCCGTCCCAAGTCACCGGGCAACTGTGGATCGACGAGATCGACAACCTGGAGGAATTCCTCAACGGAGCTCCACCGGAACGCAACGGTCAGCATGACGCCGACGAATCAGCTCTAGGCAGCATCCTCGTCCGACTGCTCGAAGTCACCGCCGATGGCGAGAGTGAGATCGACACGACGCTGACCGATGCTGACGGCGTCTACGACTTCCCGAGCGTGAATCCGGGCACCTATGTCGTGGAGTACGTGATCCCCGACTCGGTGCAGTTCAGCGGCTCGACGCGAGAGACGATCCAGATCGGTGAAACCGGCGGCACGGTGAACGGCCCCATGCTGGGCGCGATCGGAATGACCGGCACGATGCACCAGCTCGACCTCTTGGTGCAGACGTACATTGCCGCAGGCATCATCGACACGTCGGACCTTCCGGAGGACCTCGGCGGCGGTGCGGTTCAGTTGAACGCGGATGGCACTCAAGCCATGTTCCTCACCGGTGCCGATGTCGAGTTCGCGGAACTGGTGCTCAACGATTCGCGTGACGCCGCACTGCTGAGCATCATCAATGATTCCGGCGAAGTGCTGACGGCCCGCTTGTCGAATGACCAATTCGTTGCGACCAGCGACGGCCTCGGAGTGCGATTCTTCGGCAGCCTCGACTCGTTCGAGTTCACGAGTTCTCCCGACGACCTCGTGACCAGCGAGTTCGAAGATTTCCGCAACGCGATCGATCAGGTCCTCGCCGACATGAACTAGTCGTCCCATCACGACTGGACAAATCACGGCCGCCGGAGAAGACTCTTCGGCGGCCTTTTTTGTGGACCCGCCGATGCATCGAATCCGACTCCGTCGTCCTTGGACGCTCGAAACCGCCGACGGCGAACAACAACGCGTGGACGCGCCCGACGAGCGACGGCAAACGGCGGCCGCGACTTACTCGCGGTCCTTCAATCTGCCGACTTCAATCAACGCGACCACCGAGGTCACGCTGGTGATCGAAAGCTGGCACGCCGAGTCAGCGACGGTCTTGCTCAACGACGCGTCGCTGGTTCTCGATTCGAATTTCCCGTTTCGGGAAAACATCACGGGCCGGCTGCGACCTGTGAACCGGATCGACGTCAAACTCACAGCGGGCGTCGATGGGAGGTTGGCTTTGGACGGAGCCGTTTGGCTCGAAATCCTTGAACACTGAATTCGCGTCGATTGGCCCCCGAGAGATTGACTCGCTAGGATAAAGTGCAGCGGAAACCAAAGGCCGGGGAGCACATTGTGATCGGACATCTCGTCTCAAGTCAGCGCATTTTGACGGCCGGATTTTTTCTGTTGGTCACACCGTTTGCGTTTGCCCAAGACAGCCGCGAAGAACGCCGTTTTCGTCGACTGCTCGAAGGACGCAATGACTTCGCACGCCTCAAGGCGATTGAGTCCGTTGCCGGTGACTTCAAAGCTCGATCCGCGGCCCTTCCGGCGGTCGTCGCGTCGATGGATGAGTTACTCGCCGATGGCCGTTTCGATCGAATCAACGATGCCCAACCCGAGCTCTCCGATGGCATCGCTTCGATGATCCGGTTCATCGCGACGGTGGAAAAACCCGAGGCGACCGAGTCGCTCGTTCGAGTCCTTTCGAGTCAACGCAAGACCTGGGTGATGCTCTCGGCATCCGTCCTCGCCAAGCATCATCATCATGACGCAATCGATGACATCCTGGCGTTGAGGGAACATGGGAGTTTTGCGACCCACTACGGCTTTCGCTTTTCCGTCGCCCGCGCGCTGACGGAAATGTCGCACCCCGATGCCTGGGAAGCGCTCGCCAAGCTGAGCACCGAGCTCGACGGGCAGCTCTGGCATTTGATTCAAGAGCGATTCGACGAAGTCACGCTCGATGACTTTGAAGGTGAATCCGAACGGTTCGAGTCTTGGCAGGAGTCCGCGGGCGTCGTGACCGAAGAAGCGGAGAAGACGCTCGGTGACGAGCCGAAATCGGAGGACCAACCGGATACCGATCCGACACTACCGAAGCAGATGGTGCTCGCCCCGTCGATGTCGCCGGCCGCCTATCGGCAACGACGTCTGGCACCCTCGAAGTACTACGGGATCGACATCCATGCGAAGCGGATGCTATTCGTGATCGATCGAAGCGGCAGCATGAATACGCTGGAGGGTTATGACACACGAATGGCAAAGGCGAAGCGTGAGTTAACAAACGCGATCAGTGGACTTACCGAAGACAGCGAATTCGGCATCCTTGTCTTCGATACACAAATTCGTTCGTGGAAAAGCTTGCTGGTCGCCGCGACGGATAAGAACAAGCGCGACGCGGCACAGTTCATCTCGAAACTCTCAGCCGGCAGCAGCACCAACACGTACGGAGCGCTGCGATTGTCACTGGAGTTCGACGACCAATTGGAAGCCGTTTTTTTCCTCAGCGATGGCAAGCCCACCACCGGCCGAGTTCTCGACCCGGCCGTGATCCTCACCGATGTGCTGCGACGAAATGAAGTCAAGCACATCATGATCAACACGATCGCGATCACGCGGGACCCGATCTTGCAAAACTTCTTGCGGAACCTGGCCGAACCCAGCCAAGGAGAGTTTCGGGCTGTGACGCGCTAGCGGATATTCGCCGATCGGTTGATCGAAGTCTTCTTCTGCGGTTCCTTCCGGTCCAACAACGCGGAAGCGCCATGAGTCAATCGATCGAGTCCAAGCTAGCGATCCTCGCCGACGCGGCAAAATACGATGCGTCGTGCGCGAGCAGCGGGTCGCGACGAAACAGCGCCGGCGGACTCGGTAGCACCGAGGGGATGGGAATCTGCCACAGCTACACGCCCGACGGGCGCTGTGTCTCACTGCTGAAAATCCTGCTGACCAACGTCTGCATCTTTGACTGCCAGTACTGCATCAATCGCGTCAGCAGCGATACGCCGAGGGCCCGGTTCACGGCCGATGAAGTCGTGCAACTCACCATGGATTTCTACCGCCGAAACTACATCGAAGGCCTGTTCCTAAGCAGCGGAATTATCCGAGACTCGGACTACACGATGGGCCAGCTCGTGCTGGTCGCCAAAACGCTCCGCGAGCGCGAATCCTATCGCGGCTACATCCACCTCAAAACGATTCCCGGTGCCGCGGACGAACTGATCGAGGAAGCCGGCGAGTACGCCGATCGACTGAGCGTCAATATTGAATTGCCGACTGTCCAGGACCTGAAATCGCTCGCGCCCGAAAAGAAGCGTCCCGAGATCGAATCGGCGATGCAAAACATCAAGGTTCGTCGGGATGAACGGGAGTCGGACCGCCGCAAGGGAATGAAACCACCGAAGTTTGCTCCGGCCGGCCAAAGTACCCAGATGATCGTTGGCGCCACTTCGACGACCGATCGGGAAATCCTCGCCACCACGTCGCATCTTTATGAGGAACACCGATTGCGACGCGTGTATTACAGCGCCTTCAGTCCGATCCCGCACGCTGACGCACGTCTCCCCGGGCAGAGTCCGCCGCTCGTTCGAGAGCATCGGCTTTATCAAGCCGATTGGCTCATCCGCTTTTACGGTTTCGACGCCGAAGAATTGACGACTCGAGAGTCGGCCAACCTCGACCTGAAGATCGACCCCAAATTAGCCTGGGCGCTCCAACACCGTGGACAGTTTCCGGTGGACATCAATCGTGCCGCTCGCGAGTTGTTGTTACGCGTACCCGGAGTCGGCGAGAAAGGCGTCCGCAGAATTCTGCGAACGCGACGCCATCACGCCATCCGGGACGAAGACTTGGCTCGCCTCGGCATTGTTCACAAGCGTGCTCGTCCGTTTCTGATCACGGCGGATCGTCATCCGGGCCCACTGACGCTTGACGCCGAAGCGCTCGACCGACGTCTGAGGCCGAAGCAGACACAGCTGACGCTGTTTGAAGCCGCCGAAAGTGCTTCGAACGGACAGGTTTAGATGCTGCATCGATCAGCAGAGTTCTTTGACGACTGGCGCGAAAGTGCCCGCGAGCTGGTGCACGCCGAAATCCCACCCGAATCGGTGCGTTGGATCGATGATCGAGCTCGCCAAGCGGACGGCCAAACCGATCTCTTTGCGGACGCGCCGAGCGATCCGCCGCCAAGCGCACAATCGGATCGAACGCTCCATGTCCCCGCCGTTTTCCTGGCGACGGCTAAAACCGTTTCACACCACCGCGATCCCTCACGATGGGACCTGCTTTATCGGGTCTTGTGGCGATTGCAGCATGGTGAACGGCACCTCATGAACATTGCATCCGATGACGACATCTTGCGGCTGGGAAAACGAGAGAAAGCGGTCCGTCGCGACGCTCACAAGATGAAGGCCTTTGTTCGTTTCCGCAAAGTGATGCATGGTGACGATGAGTGTTACATCGCCTGGCATCGTCCCGATCACTATGCGCTGCGATACACCGCGGATTTCTTCGCACGCCGTTTTGACGTGATGCGCTGGACGATCATGACACCCGACGAGACGGCCAGCTGGGATGGATCGGAACTCATCTTCTCCGAGGGCATGCCCAAGAGCGCTGCCGCCAGTGACGACGAAATCGAGTCCCTCTGGAAGACGTACTACGCTCATATTTTCAATCCCGCCCGTATCAAGCTCAAAGCCATGCAGGCGGAGATGCCCAAGAAGCACTGGGCGACGATGCCCGAGACGGAGTTGATCGACCAAATGCTTCGAGACGCGCCGAAACGTGTCGAGAAGATGTTGAGCTACACCGACGGCATCCGTTCCGCGTCGAGCTTTATTCCTGCCGAACAAAGCCTTGATTCGTTGCGATCCGCTGCCGGAGACTGTTCGGGATGCGACCTGTGCCACTCGGCGACGCAAACCGTTTTCGGCGAAGGCCCACCGAACGCTCGCTTGGTTCTGGTCGGCGAACAGCCGGGTGAGGAGGAAGATACCGAGGGTCGTCCATTCATTGGGCCGGCAGGTCGATTACTGGATGATCTCTTGCGCGAGGTCGGCATCGATCGAAGCGAAGTTTACGTGACCAATGCCGTGAAGCACTTTAAGTTCACACGATCCGGGAAACGTCGATTGCACAAGACGCCGTCGGCGCGAGAGGTCGCGGCGTGTCGCCCCTGGTTGATCGCCGAACTCGATTTAGTTCGCCCCACGCATCTGGTCTGTCTTGGGGCAACGGCGTGCAAATCAGTTTTCGGACCCAACTTTCGTGTCAGTCGAGACCGCGGGCTGGCGATCAAAACGGAATTCGCGCAATGGACGATTGCGACCTTTCATCCATCGGCGGTGCTTCGCGGCCCGAATCACGACGAAGTCCGCGAACAACTGGTCGCGGACCTTCGCCTCGCGGCCTCCTCACTGGCGAACGCTAAGACTTCTTCTTAGCGGACACGTCGATCGCCTTTGGCTCTTTGCCCGGTGCGACACGCGTCCCGCGATTGAAGTGGTAGAGCTTGGACAGCATGAACAACGATCCGAAGACCCCGACAAAGGCCAAGGCAGACAGATAGAGGGGGCGAATGTACTGCTCCGAAACGGCCGCCGCGACTTTGCCGCCAGACTCGACGGTGCGGCCGACAATTCCCGGCTTGCTGATCAAGACGGGATTGCCATCGGCATCGAAGACGATTTCCTCGCCGCCGAGGATTCGCTCGGGTTCGGCGAGGATGATCGCGGTGGCGGCGACGGTGAACAGGGTCTTACCTGGGTTTGCTTTGGCGAATTGGCCGAGGAATCCAACAACCCGTTCCGTGTCGTTTCGCAGCAGGCTGAGGATTCCGGCGCGCTGCGCACTTGGAAGCTTTGCGAGATCGTCGGCGTGTCGCGCGATCGCGATCGCTTGATCCGTCGATAGCTTGGTCGCGAGTTCGGCGCCGTCGTCGCCAAGCAACCGAACGAGCGTGCCTCCGACGCCAGGATGCTTTAATTCGCTCCGGAGCGCTCCGGCACCGAATCGGCCAACGGTTTCCGCCAGCTCACGCCCGCCCGCACCGGCGGCCAATCGAGCCAAAGCGGCCTTGGTTTGCGACTCGGGAATCTCCTTGAGAGCTGCCAACACGGGGCCGAGTGAGGGAGCGTTGTCCAGTGCGGACAGCGCCTCAGGACCATACTTGGCGGCGAGCATCGAAACTTGCTCAGCAGCCTCTTGGCCTCCCTCACGCAACGCGCCGGCGGCGACCCGTTCGGCGACTTCGCGGCCGCCTTGCTTGGCCAAGTATTCCGTTGCCTCTTCGGCACCTTCCTTTCCAAAGTACTTGAGGATCGCCTTGGCAACCGCCGAACCCGAGGGAAGCGGCGCCGCAGCGGCGAGCGAAGAAAGACTTGAAACGATTGTGATCGCCACCAGCGTGCTGGCCATGACGCGCTTATTCATCAACTGTCTCCGGGGACACGATCTGGTTGAAAAAACGATCCCGATAGGCTTTTGAAAGTTGTTGGCAGACCCGCGGAAGAGCGACTTTGAGTCCATCCTGGTTCGTAGGCCCACTCGCACGCGAGCCGAGGGCGCTTGCGGAGTCTGTCGACGCGACGGGTCCGCCGAGCACCAGGGTTTGGTGTAGATCGTCCAGGTATTGATTGAGCTGCGTGTTCAACTTGGACTCAAATTGCTCCGTCATCCACCAATCGATCACCAAACCGACGGCCAACCCGGCACCGAATCCGACCACCGCGCCGATGGGCCCACCGAGGGCTCCGCTACCGGCACCGGTGGCCGATGCCCCGGCGGTCGCCGACGCGCCAGCGGCAGCGCTGATTGCGGCTGACGGTGCGAATCGTGCTAAGAGTCCTGAGAGGACCGACCGTGCCGCGAACGCGCCGACTTCACCAAGCACGAATGCGCCAACCAAGTTTTGCACACTCGTTGTGCCCTGCTCGGCGGCATACAGGTTGAGGTCTCGCGAAAGCTCGCGGAAGAATTCATCGTGGTCTCCAAGCTCGACTTCCGGCAGGTCGGATTTGCTCAGCGCCGCCTTCACTCGGACCAGCAACGCCGTCTGGTTGGCGTCGACCTCACTGCGAAACTGCATCAGCACGCCTGTCAGGTCGTCGACTAGTTTCTGCTCGGAGAAAAGATGTTTCGCGAACTTCTCTTGGACGTAGGCTTCGACGCGGCCATCTTTCGCCCACCAACCGCCCGGCATTCGCTTAAGGATGCCGAATCGAGTGCCGATGCTGGTCATGTCGTTGACAAACAGCGGCACGCCGGCGTGATACGCCGCGATGACGGTGTCGAGTCGTTGCAAACAGCGTGTCGCCGCTTCGAGGTTGCCGCGGTCCGTTTCGGCTAGCAGCGGTAGGACGCTGTTGTCGTAGAACTGCGCGCGACGCACCGAATCGCGGACGCTCGCGTTGATGGGCGCTGACTTGACCGAAACCAGCGGTTGGGGTTCAGGAGTCGTCGGCTGGGGTGCCGTTTCGGGTGAGGGCCGGATGGCGAGCCCCAACGTCAAGAGCGCCGCGGCCAATCCGCCGATGAGCGGGGCACGTAATGAGGGTGAACGATTCGTGGCGGCCGAACGCTTCAATCCTGATCCCCGCGTGATGATGATTACCAGTATTTCCACCAAGGTCGCTTGATCTTGGCTTTCCCATCGGGATGAACGCCCAAAATCCCCCACTGCTGTTCATCGCCGCAGGTAATCATCGTCGCCCGCAACATGGACGCTTCTTTAAGCTTTTCGATCAGTCGCGTGTTGACATCCGATTGCACGACTTGGATGCGACGATGGAACTGATTCATCGCCGAAATGATCGCGGAGAGTGCCTGTCGAGCCGTGGTCTGACTTCCGAAGCTGTTGATCACGAACACCGTTTCATTGTGTGGTTTGCCGACGACATCGGCGAACCGCCAGTGGTCCTCTTCCTGATCCCACCCGTGATAGTCTTCCACCATCGTTGCACCTCGTTCATGAGAACAACTACCGAAATGGTGCCAAGGGAAGCCGCGTTGCGCGAGAATCGATCAGCGCCAACGCTCTAGCTTATACACAAAGTCGACTCGCCGCATCAAAGGCGATTCATCCAGGCAATGATGCAGCGATCCATCCAACTCCGCCTCCCCCGGGCGATGTACCCGGCGTGACCACCGGTTCGCATCCGGACCACCCTTGTCGTGTCCGGCCAATCGGCTCGATCGAAACACCCGACAGGGACGATGGGATCGTCATTCGCCACCAAGACCAGTGTTTCAACGGGATTTTCACCGCAAACCGCCGCGGCACCCGATTCTTGGTAGTAGTGCCGCGCGCCATCAAAACCACTCAGTGGTGCCGTCCAACGGTCATCCAATTCGAAGAGTGTCGATGGGCGACCGAGCTGCTGCCGACTTTGAAAATCAACCCGCTGCCGAACCCGAGGTGGCATTTTTGCAAACAGATTGCGAATGAAGTAAGCGTTGTAGAGCCGCCGTGATAACCGCTGCATGTTGTCGCTGCATTGGACTAAATCGATCGGTGGTGCGACGGCCGCGACGCGGTCGAGGCGGTCGAACCAAAGTGGCCGTGGGTCGAGACCGGCTCCGATCCGCCCCACCAGCCTTAGCAGTTGGTTGCCTCCGAGTGAGACTCCGGCCGCGGTCAATCGGTCCGCGGGTCTTCTCGTCGCGACAAAATCCAGCGCCGCGGCGACGTCATCACTGCGGCCGGCGTGGCTAAGTTGGCCGGCCAGTTGAAACGCGGCACCGCACCCGCGCATATCGACGCGGTACACCGTCCAGCCTCGAGTCGCGAATTCGATCGCCATCCGAACCATGTACGGCGACTGATGACAGCCGCTGAGTCCGTGGATCAAGACGACCGAGCGGCTCAGTCGATCGGAGCCATCGACGGGTGCGGTCTCGTGCACCACAATGGCGTCACCGTCAGTGACGTCCACCACATGCCGAGTGGTTTCGGGAACGTCTTTCGTCGGTCGCTTCAGCGACGCGATCGTTTGGAGATGACCGCCTCGAATCCACCAGTGAGGCTCAAAGGGCGGCGGCTCGAAGGCGATCATCGTTTTCCATTGATAAATTGAATGCAGACCATCCGCTCTTTTATTTCGGTGCCCATCACCGCACAGATTTCCTCGGCCGCCAAACGCATCATCAAGAGGCTAAAGCCGTTTGACAACGGGATCAAATGGGTGCCTTTGGATAACCTGCACCTGACGCTGAAGTTTCTAGGTGAAGTGGACAACACCGAAGTCCATAACGTCTGCCGATCAATTCGCCGAGTGACCCAAACTGTTTCTCCGTTCGAACTCGCTTTCGCCGGGACAGGTGGCTTTCCCAACGCCGATCGCCCGCGAATTCTGTACGCCGGAGTGTCCGATCCGAGCGGCGAGTTGGTGCGAATGGTCACTGAACTGGAGCGAGAACTTGCCGATCTCGGATTCAAGCCCGAACCGCGCGACTACACACCGCACCTGACGCTCGGACGTACGCGAAGCAACTCCGGACGCGCCGGCGACGAACTGCTATCGGAGATGCGTCAATTGGGCGACATCGAACTCGGCGAGATGGTCGTTGAACAGGTCCAACTCATGGCCAGCTTTCTCGACAAGGCCGGCCCGACCTATCAGGTGATGGACACGATTGATCTGGACGAGGTACAGCCTTCTTGAAAAGCCGTCTCTTTTCGACTCGCTGGTTGTTGAGAACGGTCGCGACACGGATGAAACTTTTGCGAAGCCGAACTCGGCGGCTTTTTTTGCGCCCCGCTGTCTCTATGATCGGGGACTCCGACGGGCTTCCTCACCTCCAAGGCAATGACCGATGCTCCGCTACTTGTTACTCGCCGCCTGTTTTGTCGCTTCGATGGGTTATAGCCACGCGCACGACCCTCCCGAACAAACCAAGCCTCGAGTCTTCTCGACTCGACAGAACACCCGAGTCATTCCGCCAACGGCCGAAGAGGACGCCTTCCAATTCGTGATCTATGGCGACCGAACCGGCGGCGTTCCCGCGGGCCTCAAAGTGCTCGAACAAGCCGTGGGGGACACCAACTTACTTGATCCCGATCTCGTCATGACTGTCGGTGATCTGATCCAGGGCTACAACGAAACCGAGCAGTGGCTCGAACAAGCCGCTGAGTATCGAGCGATCATGAAGGGCCTGCGCATGCCGTGGTTCCCCGTCGCGGGAAACCACGATGTCTATTGGCGCGGCCAAAACCCGGCGCCTCCAGGACACCACGAAGCGAACTACGAACGACACTTCGGTCCACTGTGGTACTCGTTCCGTCACAAGAACGCTGGATTCATCGTGCTTTACAGCGATGAAGGCGACCCGAAAACGAACCTGAAAGCGTTCAATATCGGGAAGCTGCAACAGATGAGCGCGAATCAACTCAATTTTCTCGATCGCGCGCTGAAGGAATTTTCCGATCAAGACCACGTGTTTGTCTTTCTCCATCATCCGCGCTGGACCGGCGGAGGCTACACGGGCTCCAATTGGGATGCGGTTCATAAACGATTGGTCGACGCCGGCAACGTGAGCGGCGTGTTCGCGGGACACATTCACCGAATGCGATATGACCCCAAAGACGGGATCGAGTACTTCGCGTTGGCGACCACGGGCGGACATGTTCCGGGAGACACGCCGATCCCCGATGCGGGTTACTTGCACCATTTCAACGTCGTCACGGTACGTCCGAAGGGCATTCAAATTGCGGCCCTCCCCGTCGGCTCGGTCTTCGACCCGAAGCGCTTCACGCAAGAGTTCTTGGCCGAAGTCGAACTGGCAAAGTCGGCGCGGGTACGTCAGTCCTCCGAACACCTCATGCTCAACTCCGACGGTTCTTCGAGCGGAAGCGTCCGTCTGTCGGCGAACAATCCGTCGGGTCGGGTACTTGAAGTCGAAGTCTACTTGTCACTGGAGTCTCTCGAAAACGACTGGACCTCGACGCTCGACCATCTGCGATTCACGCTCGAGCCGAAGGCATCGCGCGAGTTTGAATTTGACATCCGGCGCGCCGCATCAACCGGGGCCATTGCGCAAGCTCCGCGGGTTGCAATGACGACCAGGCTCTTGGCCGATGAGCAAGACGTTGCGGTGCAGTTGCCCGAAAAGTCGATCGCACTGCCACTGCGATTGGGCGAAGTCCCCTCGGACTATTTTTCTTCCTCGCAGAACCACGCGCTCCTCGTCGACAAGGAGTCCGCGGCGCTGGCCATCTCGGACGACGCTTTTGATTTACCCGACGGTCCATTCACGGTCGAAGTTTGGGTCAACCCCATCAAGCAAGACGGCTACGATGCGATTGTCGCAAAGACCGAGAGTTCGGAATACGCGATCTTTTCGGATCACGGAGCGGTTCGCTTCGATGTGCATGTCGGCGGCAAATACGTCTCGGCCACCTCCGCCCAGAAGCTTCCCGAAAATCAGTGGTCGCATGTGGCGGGAGTCTACGACGGAAAGAACGTCAGTCTTTTCATTGACGGGAAAAGGATCGACTCAAAGACCGCCCGCGGCGCCAGACGCGGCAACAGATTGCCACTCTACCTGGGTGCGGACCCGAACCGCAGCGGCCAGCCGACACGGTCCTTCACCGGACAACTCGACGAGTTCCGGCTCTCCGCTGGCGCCCGCTATGGCGAAGATTTCTCTCCGGAGCGACGACTGGAACCAGACGATCAGACCGTGATTCTGCATCACCTGGACCGCGCCATCGGCCCGTTTCTCCTCGACCACAGCGATTCGGCCGCCAATGCGATGGCCGGGCCCGACACTCGACTCGTGCCGGTCGATTGATCTTCGACTTTTTTCCCCACGAGGTAGACAACTGAGAGCCCAAGGCGCATCCTCCGCACACAAGCATTTCCTCTTCTTGCCGAGCGATGACGCCCGACTCTTCCGCGCACCGACTCTATCACCTCAATCGCGAGGTGATTTCCCTCTTGAGCCTGGGCATCGAGATTGACCTTGGGCTCGGGTCGGACCCCGTCGTTGCGCTTCGCGACATCAACGACCGCTTGGCAAGCCTCGCGAGCGATTCCCTCGAACCATTTTTGCAAGACCCATCGCTGCCAAAGAAGTATCGATCGGTCGCCCGCATGTTGCTGGCGGCCGACGATCCGGCGCCGATCATTCAGTCGATCGCGACCCACGAAGAGCAGCGAAAAATGGCTTCGACACCTGTCAGCCAGGCACTCGTCGAACCGTTTGTTGTCTTCTTTTTCGGCTACCTTGGCATGCTGCTGCTGTGCTACTTCGTGTTGCCGCAAATCGAGAACCAATTCGAGAACCAGTGGCAGGAACCCGGATTGGTGACGGGCATGCTGTTGGCGATCCGCGACTGGATGCCGGTTTGGGCGATCGTGATTCCGTTCGTCTTCGTCGCGGCGTTGGTAATGACGCTGCGAAGTTCGATCCGCCTGGATCGACTACTCCCTGGTTCGCGGCGGCGACGTCGGTGGGTGTCCTCCCTTGGTCAAGCAAGGCGACTCGGGGCTCTCACCGAAAGCGATGTCGACACCGAGACGGCGCTGCAACTTGCCCAGCACGATGGCGACGAAATCGGTGCCTTCACGCGGAGTCTTTTGCGTGATCAACAACCGCAGGTGCGAGCGGCCGGTTTGCGAAGGTTGATTTCCTTTTATCGCTCGCTCGTTCACGAACCCTCGGCGAATGCTGGTCGCGGTGCCGCGTCATCGGTCGGCATTCTGTTGGGCGGCGTCATTGTGCTCGGATTCTCGCTCGTACTGTTTCTTCCCTGGATCGAAGTTTTGCACGGCGTCGTGATTCCCGGGGGGCGGCCATGAGCATTGCATCTTCGCCCGCCGCGGCGCTGCATCAACGGATGGACACGATTCGCCAAGAGTCCCGGGACCTCCCCTCGATGTTGCGTGAAATGGCGAGTGAGTTGCCGACGTCCAAGACACAGCGGCATATCGTTCAACTCGCATCTCATGTCGACAGTGAAGCGATGTCGTCGGAAATCGCACGGCGTTTTCCGGAGTTGTGCTGGATCCTCACGATGAGTCCAGGTTCGTCGACCGCCGACGCATTCTCCGAAACACTCAGTTTTTCGGTCGCTCAGGCGCAGCTATCTCGCAAGCGCATTCGAGCGATCACTTATCCGTGCGTTATCACGCTACTGAGCATCGGCCTGTTCCTCGTCGCGTGCGCCACGATTGTTCCGATCTTCGATGAAATGTTTGAGGAATTCGGACTTCAGCTTCCCGGCATCACTCTGGCCCTCGTTCAGATCTCGCGTTTCGTCGTCGGGCAGCCCTTTGCGACGGCCGGGATTGTCGCCTTGGGTTTGGGCTCACTGGCCGGAGTGATCTGGTTGTGGGTGGGTGATAGTCAGGTCAAACGGATGCTGCTTGGCACCTCACCGGAGCGTTCCCGCTCGCGTCACTCCCTCGCCAAAGCGGCGATTCAAGTCGCCGAACTCACCGAGGGCGGAATGGACTTGGTACGGACACTGCAAATTGTCGCGGCGAGTTCGACGGACATCTTTATCACCGGAACGTTCTCCGAGTTGGCTGCGCGCCGATCGAGCAACCCTAACGAGAACCTGGCCGACTCCCGGGCGGCGCGTGCGCTTCCTCCGAATTTCGTCGTCGCCCTGCTCGGTGACGAAGTGGGTCGTCCCAACCCGGCGCTACTTCGGGAGTTGGCAGCGAACTACCGCGAGCTTTCCGTTGATCGCCGAGACTGGAGCGGGTTTATCGTCGCTCAGCTCGCGCTGATCTTGGTCGGGTTGATGATCGGATTCATGGTGATCGCCCTCTTCGCTCCAATGGTCAGCTTGGTGACGAGTCTTTCCTCATGAGTCCAGTACCCAAAACTGCCGCCCGATTGTTGGTGCCACGCTGGCTCCGCTTCTTTGTGCCGAAGTGGCTGGCCGGAGATTCTCTGCGCAGTCAACAAAAGTCACTGCTGCGACTCTTGGCGATCTCACACGCGGAAGGCATTGATCCGCGAACACTCATCGGCAACCTCGCCACCGAACAAGCGGGCCCCTATCGACGCACGCTCATTCGGCTCAAAGGATGGCTCTCGGCTGGAAGTTCGATCAGCGCCGCGTTGGGGCGAACACCCGGTGCCCTTTCGGAAGACGAGACGCTAGCGATCCAGTGCGCGATCGAAAACGATCGAGTCGACGACACGTTTCGAATGCTGATGCAGCGCGCCGAGGAAGAGCCACCGACACAACCTCCGGTTTTTTCCTCAACGATGATTTATGTCGTCGTCTGCAGCATCTTCCTCCTGTGGGTCGTGGGCTTGATGACGTTCATCATTCCGACGTTTCAGGAGATGTTCGAGGAATTCGATGTCGAACTGCCGGCCGCGATGATCGCACTGATCCGGTTCACGAGCCGTTTCGGTGGGTTTTCGCTGTTGGTGGTCTTTGCGGTTTTGCTCCTCGGTGTGGCATTTCAGTTCAGCGAAATCCGAAGACTGATCTACCTGGGTTTTTGGCGGCACGTGTCGCCAAACACGCCGAGCGTTCGTCGAGCTGCGATCCTGCGTCTCTTGGCGGTCCCGACAAGGACCGGTGAGCCGATCGCCGCGACGCTGACCGCCGCGGCGCAGTTCCACCCCGAAAGCCACGTCCGCACACAACTGATGGAAGCCCGCGGGTTGGCAGACGACGATCCGACACTGTTAGGCATTCTAGCGAATCAAGGCCTGTTGCTCCGACGCGAAGCGATAGAACTGCCCAAGATCGAGACTCCGACGTTACGGGCCTGGGCGATGCTCACGCTCGCCGAGCAAAAGGCGCAGCGTGTGGCCCAGCGAACCCGCGTCGCAACCAATTTCGTGCGTCACCTTCCCGTTCTCGTGCTCGCCGTTCTGGTGGGATGGATCGCCGTCGCTTTCATCCAATCACTCACCGCACTGATCCAGCCACTGGCGTGACAATGAACGAACAAGTCACTCGCAAAACCCGACGTCGCGCCCGACCGTCTCACGGCCTCGTGCTGTTGGAAGTCGTCGTTGCGGCAGGACTGGTTTTGACGTTGCTGGCCGTCGCGACGCCGGTCATTTTCCAGACGAGCCGCATTTGGAAACAAACGCGGAACCACCAGCTCG
>JBCBLJ010000039.1:0-21354 GCA_038520195.1 Planctomycetota bacterium | reverse complement strand
GAGAGCCGCGACCGTTCGTCGCAAAAAAGGAGGAATCTTTGTCATTGCATCAAGTCGTGGTCGGGGATTGCTCCGTGGCATTCTAACACGGCATCGGTCGCCGGATCGAAGCGAACCAATTCCATACCTTTCTGTTGCCAACGACCAAACGCATTGTCACGGGACGTATGCACTTCGGTGTCCCAGATCATCCGGTCGAATTCGACTCAGGTGGCGGTGAATCTAAGGCGTCGTGCCAAATAAGAAATCCAAACAAAGGTCGCCGTCAAGGGCGAACGAACTTGTCGGCTTTGACCCGCCGTCGTCAACGCCGTTGAGTCCGACGCTGTAAACGACAAAGCCCGCATCAACGCGTTTGTACTGCAGCTCTGACTTGTCCATCGTGAACGGATCGAGCGGGATTTCGGGTAAGTATTGAGGAACGAGCTCACTGAGCGTGGCCGGGAGAGTGCCTTCCTCAAAGCGTCGCGCCTCGAGAGCAAATTCGACACGGAGCAGTCTTATCTCGGCCCGTTCGCGGCGACAGATATCAATGAACATCGAGTGATTGCCGCGTTCTGATTCGGGAACGGTCCACTGCTCGAGTAATTGCTTGAGGTGACCGTGCCAACCGTAGGCTCGTTGCTCCCAGGCACGATCACGGAGGATGATTGCGGATTCTGTCTCGGCAGACGTCTCGATCTTGTCGAGTGCAGGGATCAGTTCAAGACAGACTGCTGGCGAGAGCTTGCCGCGACAGTCGCAGAGACACGAAATAGCCATGCCGGAACACGCTGTTCCGACGAGCGAGTGGACCATCAGTCCGCCGCGACGAACGGCAAAACCGTATTCGATTGCTTTTGCATAATCCTCCGCCGCCGCAGCGAATTCGCGCCGCTCTTTGGCCAGGCGGCCACGACTCAACAGAAAACGCGTGAATCTCCTTTGACCGGTAAAGAGTTCCCCATCAAATTCTTTGACTTCATAGTCCAGGGGAATCCATGTCCCTGCTCGCAAACCGTCGTTGAATCGTTCGTACGCGGGCACCAAAGTCTCGACCACCGACTCAAGCTCGGCGGATGGCGCGAGGTCAAAGTTGTCGATCGTGCCACTTCCATCCAAGCTCTCGACCATCTTTGCGGCGGCAACGAGATCCTGCCAACCGTCTTTCCCGCCAGAAGGGAGTGAAGGGATCGGAGTCGGATTCATCAAGTGCGCAAAGACAATCGCGGGAGGCAAGACGATCGCCATGACAAGGACGGCGAATGCGGCCCGCGTAGAGACTCGTTTGGCTTTCTGCGGAGACGCCGGATGAGTCGATTGGCTGGCAAGCCAAAACGCAACAGCGGACAAGATCACTATTGCGACGATGATGCCCGCCCACATCGCGTACACGTACCCGGCGAGGACATCATCGAGACTCAACGAACTCTCCGTCTCGTAGGGCGGCCATTCCATGAACGGATCGATCAGCGACTCGAGACAACGGTCGAATCGGCCGAGGCACCCTGCTGCGACCAAACCAACTACCAGCGCACTGCAAAGACGCCACCACCAACGTGGACGCCGCAACACGACGATCGCTGACCCGGCAAGTGCGACGACGCCGAAGGCGAGTCCCAGCGAGGCAACGTTCATCCAAGCTTGAAGCCCTATTCTCGGTGCCCGAACAAAGATGGCGATCGCGATCGCGATGAACGAGGTTGCGAGCAAACAACTCCGCAACGAAAGGCGATATCGCGGCGGATCGGGACGAATTCCGTTGATGCACCAACGTCGCCACCGAGCAAACTGAACACCCGCGGCGATCACCACGCCCTGGACCAAGAACGCGGCGCACGCTTCATAAACGGGAATCAACAGCGGTGTCGCAGCCGCCGCAATAAATACACCTGCTCGCACGGACCAATGCCTTTTTGAAGTCGCGGCCCAAAACGCGAGCGTGCCGCTCGAGAGGAATGATGTCAGCACGACGATACTGGTGATAACCAAGGTGAGCATCATCAACGCTTTGGCCGGCGAGTTCGATCGACTAGTTGAACGCCTCGGCGATGTGGACGACAGACCGCATGATCATGACTTCGACGTAATTGACTTGGAACGCCGATGTTGGCGCAACCACCGTCCTCGGTAGCTGGAGACTATTTGGAGCCGACAATCAGAAAGGTCGGATTGAGCGCTTCAAATCGAACGCGATCGAGTTGCTGCTGCCCTCGCGCGATATTGATCATCCGCACGTCCGTTCGAAGTCCGGCTTGTTCCATGACCTGCTGCACGGCGACCAGATTGTCGGGGCTGGAAACGTTGACGACGACGCGGCCGGAAGAAAGACGGGCGAGCGCCGCGCCGACCAAGTCGGGAACAATTCGACCCCGGCCGCCGACGAAGATCGCCGAGGGATCGGGCAAATCACTCCAAGCGTCCGGAGCTTGCCCATGAATCGGAACGAGTGACGGCACGTCGAAGTTCTCGGCATTGGCGAGCATCAGGTTGAAATCTTCGGCATCCATCTCGATGGCAAACACCTTGCCCTGCGAAGCGATCGATGCCGCCTCGATCGCCAGCGCGCCGCTTCCTGCTCCCACATCCCAAACCACCGAATCCTGCCGAAGACACAGTTCCGCGAGCGCGATGCAGCGGACTTCCGACGGTGTCATCAGCCCGCGCTTCGGACGCGACTGGAGAAACGCTTCGTCGGGGTTCCCAAACAGCCGTTTGATGTTCGTGCCGACGGGTGAATCTGCTGCACCGATTCGTCGCACCAGCACCATCACGTTGAGCGGTGAAAAGTCCTGATTCTGAATCGACTCCAATTCGCCCTGTGTCACGGTTTCGTTGGGTGTGCCCAAGTTTTCGCAGACGAACGCTTGGAAATAGTCGATCCGCCGGTCCAGTAGAGCCGCAGCGACAGCTTTGGGGGGAATCGAGTCCGTCGTGAAAAGTCCGACGCGTTCGGCCGAGCGAATGGAATCGACCACGCGATCCAATGGCTGAATCGCCAGATTCGTTAGGTAAGCGTCATCCCAGCTCTCTTTGACCCGCGCGAACGCCAATTGCATGCTGCTAACATGCGGCACAATCTCGAAACGATCCTTACCAATCGTTTCCGTTAGATACTTCGCGATGCCATAAAACAGTGGGTCTCCTCCGGCGAGCAGCACATTGGAGCCGTGCGTTAGACCATCGAGGCACCGCTGGATTTCTTCAAGCCCGCCATCGCACGGCACACGCGCCGAAGTCTGTGATTCGGGGATTCGATGGAGCAGCGTGCTCGCACCGATGAGCGTGTCCGCATTCTCGATCAATGCCCGGGCATGTCCGGTTAATCCATCGAGCCCATCGTCCCCAATGCCAACGATGTGAATCCGAGCTGTCACGCGATCGTACCCTGTCAAACGTCGTCTTCTCTGATGCCCTGCACAGCAGCAAGTCGTGCCTCAAGCGGCATTCGAAATGGAGCCCCGCATCACGACAGATCGTCGAGTGCCTCGAGAATTTCCTGCACCGTGGCCCGGCCCGCATGAGACCGGCTCACCTTCGCCCATTTTACGCGCTGCCCCCGACCGATCACATAGGTGGCCGGGTAAGCGGTCTCGCGCGATCGATTCCAACGCAGACCCCACTGGCGCACCATCTCCATGCCAGGATCCCGAACGACGACGAAGGGATCGGGTAGTTTCCGCGAGCCCATGAACTGACGCGCCCGAGACTCCAAGGACGAATCGTCCCCCGGATAGATCAGCACCACTCGACGCGGCGTGTCGCCGGTGGCCTTTGCCAAGGAACGAGCGCGGTTGATCAAAGAGCCATATTGCTGTGTGCAAAGCGAACACTGATAGCCCGGATAACCACGCAGGACAACGACCACGACGGGGCCGTCCTGGAGCAGTGTCGACAAGCGGACGTATTCATCGGAGCCCTGTACCGGCAACTCAAAATCGGGTGCCTTGTCACCCGACTTGAGCGGTGAAGCACGATCTTCGCCGACCGCACTTTGGACCAGGAGTCCCACGCACAGCAGCAGTCCCAACATCCGGCAAAACATATCGCACTTCGTCGTTATCGAGTTTCGTTACGGCCACGATCCTGGCGTTTCCGTCGACTGTGTCGTTCCAGCAACCGGCGCTCCGGCCGCGTCAGACTCTCTTCACCGGAGGCATGGATCTTTTCCAAAAGTCGATCCACCTCGTCTTCTTCACGGCGGAGCTTCGCGTCCGGGTCATGGATCTTCAATCGTGTTCGGTTTGCCGATCGCTTCAGACGTTGACTGACATCGCTGAAGTCCAGCCATGCCAGGTTCCACTGACTACGGTGGTAGAGATACCCGAACACCGCACCGGCGAGGTGAACCGTGTAGGCGGTCGACGACTGATTCGTGCCTGAGAGCATCGAGAGCGAGCCGAATAGATTCAGCGCCAAACAGACGACCGCAAGAATCCAAGCCTTTACCGGCCAGACACCCATGATCAAGAGTTCGGAATGCGGGTCGATGCAAGCAAAGAGCACGAGCAGCGCGACGACACCACCACTCGCGCCGATCACCGTCCCACCGGGAATCCCCATGACCCAATACGTGACGGAGCCGACGATCCCACCGACAAAGATCGACACCAAGTAGAAACGCAGTAATTCCCAGCGTCCCAATCGCTGTTCAAGCATGCGGCCAAAGACAAACAGGCCGATCATGTTGAACACGACGTGAAAGATTGACTTTTGGTCGTGGAGAAACCCGTACGACAGGAATTGGAACCAAGTCCAAGGCTCAATCAGTGTGTCGTGACGACACGCAAACCAATTGGCGAGGTAGCTGACCAATTGATCCGGATTGTCCCGATTCGCAGTCAGCAAGTCGATGAAGTGGATGACGACCGTCACGACGATCAAGATAACCGTCATACTCTTGGGTTGTTGAGATCGCTGATAGCGATCCCACGGCGTCTCTTCTTCGCGACCGTAGTCGCGGTCGTACAGGCCCATCGAGGTCTGGCATCCAAGGGAATCTGGGTCAAGTGTGCGGGGTGCACTTCTCTCACATCGTAACGATTCGTCCAGGACCCAGTCGATATTGGTTGCCGCAGCAACTTACCCCTCGATCGCGCACTCTCTTCGTGTTTTAGAACACGGAACATCGAGAGCACCAGCCTGCATGCCAGTGCTCGAAGGAACGACAGGTGGCGGACAACCGCGAATCGTCGCGAAACCCGCATCTCCGGGTAAGGGCCCTGTCCCAAACGACAAACGACCGCGATGTTCATCACGGTCGTCCAAAATACCCGCTTATCGGCAACTTCTATTTCTTTCGGTGCCGGATCTTGCTGCGCATTCGTCGCTTTTTACGTCCTACTTTTCGCCGGCCTTTCCCAGTCTTCTTGGTACCCACCTAAATCATTCTCCACAGTTTTCGCCGCACTGGCGGCCCAAAATTCATGTAACCTCCTACCCGTAACGCGACGCAGCTTGTTAGGGGAATCGCAGAGCGTACCAAAATGCTCCGCTGGGACAAGCCGAAAACTGGTCTCAACGACGCGTCGCGCCTACTGGAGTGCTTCCAGAATCATCTCTGGAGACACGATGTGCGGCAGGACAGCCGGTTTCGAATCGATACCCTTGGGAAAACGACGGTCACGGGACTCGTGTTCTGATCGATGCTGCCCAAAAATGCCTTCTGCTCCGGTGACGGTCGGTTTGTGATGTCGAGAAGATAGGTCCTCACCGAGCGACGGTTGAACACCGTCACGAGGTCGCGATTCACAAACGTGATCTGGCGAAGGTAGATGCTATTGGGGTCCCAATTCGCGTGCACGAAAACGACGATCGGACGGTCGTCGGGATGATCTACGAGTTCGTTCGCCGAAAAGGGACGCCATTCGAGTGGGCGACGATCAAGCCAAATCCGAATCCCCGCGAAGCCCCCTGCATCAAGCGCGACTAAGGCGATCAGGGTGATCAACCTAAACCGAAGGCGCCGCCGCGGCCGAGTGCGATCGTTGGTGGGACCAGTACTTGTCACTGATACGGGCCGGAAGACCTGGCGGGGAAAGCCGTTGCACGCTATCGAAGCAACATCGCCTCCGCCACCAGTCCCGGGCCGAATGCCAACAGCACCCAGGGGCCGGTGCGTTTCTGACGCAAGGTCTGTTGCAAGACAAACAACACCGTCGGCGACGACATGTTGCCGTAGTTGTTTAGGATCGACCTCGAAACGGCGAGCGCCGAGGGTTCGAGCGCAAGCGCCTCTTCGGTCGCATCCAAAATTCTTGGCCCACCGGGGTGAACCATCCAGCCGCCGATGTCAGAGATCGAGAGGTCCTGCCCGCGCAGCCATTCGGACATCCACTCTGCAAGGTGCGCGCGGATGCTGATCGGAACCTGGCCGCTCAAGTTCATGTCAAATCCAAAGTCACCGATGCGCCAGGTCATCTGGTCTTCGCTCTCGGGAATACGTACCGACCCGCTCGCGGCTAAACTGAGTGCGGTTCCCGCGTCGGTCATCTGATGAGCGGCAGGATGATTCGGCCCGACCACGACCGCTGCCGCCGAGCCATCGGCGAAGAGGGCGTTGCCGATCATCGCTTCGTTCTCCCAATTCATCCGGTAGTGCAAACTGCACAACTCGACCGCACACACCAGGATCACGGCGTCGGGTTCCGCCGCGGCGAGTCCGCGAGCGACACGCAATCCGTTGATCATGCCATGGCAACCCATGAACCCGACCTGGACACGCTGGACATCGTCTCGAAGTCCGAGAGTCTCGAACAATGCCCAATCGAATCCCGGCGCTGCGAATCCGGTGCACGAAACGGTCACCAGATGGGTCACAGTCTTCGGATCGATTCGCGCTGGCTTGACCGCAACGCCAGCGCTGACGGATTCGACGCCGCCCGGCACCATCAAGGGATCTTTCGGTGATTGTTTCGTTGTGACGTCATGCGTTGGTGATGGAAGCCCCAAAGCGGCTCGGCTCGAAGCGGATGCGAGTAGCGGCGCGTAGCGCTCGTACATCTCAATGCGCATGCCGGTTCCCGGACCGCGGTGCTCCTTCTTCGTCCAGAATTCACTCGCGCTCCAAGGGATTACCGTGCGCCGACTGCTCACGCCGGACTTCCGGTAAAGCATCCGCAGCATGCGTTTCTGGCGATCGTTTTCGCAAATGATATCGCCCGAAACCTCCAGCGCCTGATCCTGCGTCACCGCCTGGGCGGGCACGGCCGTACCCAGGGCGATGATCGAACCGTGGTTGCCTTGGCGATGTGGCGACAGGATCAATGGATTGCTCAAAAAGGGCGCGACGCTCAACGGCAGATTGTGGCCGCTCGAAAACGGGGACAATGGAGCCTGCTTGGGCGAAGACACGAATGCAAGTGTCTGCGTTCAGCGTAACATGCGGATTGACCGGACTTGTGAAAGAATGTCGTCCTGTTCGCTCCAACCGTCACCACAACTGCCATTGACCGTACACGCAGACGTACACCCCGAGCAGCAGATTGGTCACGGCATGGGCCACGACGCAATTCCAAAAACGACCGGTCTTGACCATCATCCAGGTGACCATCGAAAACCAGATCGCGGCCGCGACACACTCACCCGGGTGCGACAGAACGCCGTAAATCGTTCCCACCGCCAGTCCCGTTCTGCCGATTTCCGACAGTGGCATGCGAGTCCAGTCTTCGGCCTCCACCGCACGCATCATGAACCCGCGGAGGAACAATTCCTCAGCCACGGGGACGCACACCACCAGTAGCGCGAACCTAAAAGCCAGAAAGCTGTACAGCGGAGTGCCGGCCGAATAGATCGAAAACGGATTTACCGCATCCCGTTCGGGGAGCACATGATCCGACAATCCGACGACATCGAGAATGGATCGCTCCAACTCGAGCCAACACAGCCCGATCCAGACAAACGCGCCGACCACACCCACGGCGAAAGACCAGCCATCAATGGCGAATGGAAACTGAGACGTGATCTGGCGTAAGAAACAAACGATCGCGAGAGTCATCAAGACCACGCGGATCGCGACCAGCCACCCGTAACCGACGGCGTCGACGCTTTGTCCTTCCGCCGTGGGTTCGGTGGAGATGAAGAATGGCAACAAGAAGAAGAGTAACAGCGGGGCAATGAAACATGCCTTGCTTCGCCAATCGCTGTTGCCCGAAGAATCACTCACAGCGTCGCCGAATCGATCTCACGGACGTACACGGCGAGTGCGGTTTCGAACGTGTCAGCGCGAATCTTGAACTCCGGGTCGGCGTCGGTGTAACGATTGCAGTGGTCGACCAAAAGCCGATAAAGGAATCGGAACAGGTGCCTGGGAACGCGAAGCGAATGGAATGCGGAAATGACTCGCGCGTAATCCACGTCGGCAAACAGGTCCTTGGGCTCAGGCGATTGGCCTTCAGCGGCGCAGGCAAGCATCCGCGCCCGGGCAAGGTCATAAAGCGATTCGCCGGTCCACTGAAACGAAGCGATGACGTTCTGCTTGTCCAGGCGCGCTCGTTCATGAAAGTCCCGTGACTCACGCTGCATGTCGCGATGCAATTCCTGCGGCAGCATCAATTTGAAACCGAGCCCAGGATGTTTGAGCAGTTTGTTGTCGAGCAACGGCCAAACGAACAAACGCATCAATTCGACCTTGCCGCCGGTCATGTGCGGTTCATCCACACGATCCATCAACACGATCGTTCCGCCGCGGTAACCGACGCGCGCCAAAACCGCTTGGAACTTATTGAGCAACTCGTAACGGTCATCCGTCCGGTCGTACCGCGGCAGCGGCTGACTGGCCAGTTCCTTGGCCGGGATCGAGTGCAAGACGGATCGAATCGAACCAAGCTCACGTTTGCCCACCCGCATGTGACGGCGAATCCGAAAGGCCGCCCACCAGGTCTTCATCAATCGCCACAGATACGGAGCGGATCCCGCGAGCATCAACAACGGAGCCCACCAAAGGTAGTCCCAAACGGTGGAGCCCTCCCCGTCTTCGCCGCCGCCGGAGCCGAAGACCATGAAGTAGAGAAACGCGGCCGCGACAAGCACGCACCAGCTGATTGCAAACCAGCAGCTGTATTTCGAACTCAGGTTGCCGTAGCCGAGACGCTTGCGGAGATCGTTCCAACGCGACACGAAGTCTCCATCGTTGGACTGGTCGTAGCAGCATGCCAACAACAACAAATCACGTGAGCTGGTGCGATCCAACGCCGTGATCGTCTGCTGCTCGATGCCGTCCTCGACAAGATCCTTTTTCAGGATCTGATCCACCAGACGCGTCACGCCCAAACAGAGGATCGCGTCCATGTGATCCCAGAGCTTCCACTCCTTCAGCACGCGTTCCGGTTTGCGAGCCGCGCGACGGCTCATCCGCTCGCTGAAGTGATCGAGAAACGGATTGAAGTCGTCATAGGCAATCGTGTAGACACGATCACGGGCATTCTGGTCGTTGAATTTCTTCAAGTGACGCAGAACCTGGAGCCGCATCGCCGTCTTACCCGAACCCTTCGGCCCGAACACGATCGCGGTCGATGGCTCCCGTGGGTCACCGTAAACCTTGTCCCAAACGGGATGGTACGCGTTGGCGATGCAGTGTTCCTTGAAAACCTGATCGGTCTGCGCGTCTTCCTCCGCGAACGGGTTCCGCAGAACCCCATGATGCTCGAGCAGGCTTTGGATATTCATCGCCGTGGGTTCCCTATCGTTCCATCGATTTGAGCATCGTGACGAAGGCCTCGCGGTTCGGCTTCACGACGGCTGCCGGGCCAGTCATCTTGATGAAGAACAGCCTTCCTTCCGGTTCGACGATGATCGCGCCGACCATCGCGTAGTCTTCACGCTGAACCATCTTGCCGCCCGCGAATGGCCCCCCCATTCGTTCGGCGAAAGTACCACTGCAATCCACCACATGCACGTCCCAGCCACTGACGGAGATCTTCTCTGACTTTTGTTCGTCCGGATCACCACCGGCGAACTGCCCCTTCCAACGCTTAATGTTGGCGTCGATACCTCCGCCGGCGGCCATCATGGTGAGGCGGGCGGACTTGTCTTCCTCGCCGACCTTGAACTCATACTTGAGCATCCGGCTTTTGGGCTTGGTCGATTTGAACGACACGGGAACTTCGAGCGTGACGCCTTCGAACAAACTGATCTTTTCTGTTTTTGGATCCTCCGAAGCTGCGAGCCCTGACATTGCCGTCAGCATCATGGTGGCTAGGAAGAATCGAGAGTATCGGCGGAACATCGGGGGTAGCCTCGAATTGCGTGGAGGGGAGGTCCAGGAATTGCCGCGTACTGAGCGGACAGAACTTGCGGTGACGGCTCGAGACCCACGAATCTGCGGATCACGGCTTTCGTTCGCGAGTTGCCTGATGGAAATTAATTGGACAACGCCAATTCGCCCAGGCGACACCGCGTCGCATTGATCGTTGCCGACACTTCCTCTAGCGTCAAACGAAAGCCCGTCCACGAAAGCATGGACGGGTGGCAAACGCGACGTTGCGTCCTCAGCGTACTTTACCCCATCCGCTCTTTCACGACCGGTAGGCGAAGCAAAAAGAAATCAGCCACTCAGGCTCGCGACGATGGCAAGCGTGACACACAAGCCGACCGCGACGACGCCAAGGACAGCGATCAAGGTGAGTCGATTTGAGGAACGTTTCCGACGTACCGAACCAATGTCCGAGTTGCCCGACAGTGTCCCCGCGTTGACGGCGGACGAAACCACATTAGACGTGTCCGCCACCGACGAGAAACTCTCGCCCTCGAGAAACACCGGATCGGTCTCCTGCTGCCCAACGGTTTCGACACCGCCCCCCGGAAGTGTTGACGCGATTTCGGGGAGCGCTTCGCTGGCGTCCCGCCACTGAAGCCAACCGTCTCGCCACAGCAACGCGTTTTTCGCCACGCGACCTTCCTCAATCCATGCTTTCAAGACTTGGCCCGTCGCGGGTCCGTATTGGCCGCCACTGGGCGGGCGGACGTACCACGTGGCTTCGGTGTCTGACGACAACGCATCGATCGGGGCGTCCGAACCGCGCGGTCCTACTCGAGGGCCCTGCTCGGTGAGAGGGCCCTGCGTGGTCGTTGCTTCCTGCGTTTTGGTGGCCTCCAGTGGCGTGGCTTCGGCCACTCCGTTCGCGACCGCGGTCCTGCTTGGTGCGGTCGCAACGCCGACACTCGCTGAGGCAGCTTCCTGTTGCTCTGATGAACCAAATGCCGCGTGCTGCGGCCGACTATCAACGGGTGAAGAGTATTCCGCATCGGAAGATGGAATGCGGAATCGAATCTGGCACTCCGGGCAAACGCCGCGCCGACCGGCGAGTTCCGACTTGATGTTCAGCGGCTTGCCACAACCGTGACAGGAGAAGCGAATTCCCATGACACTTCCGCATGGAGAGAAGAGAAGAGATGGAGCTCGACCTTAGTATAGCCGAACTCACGCCGCTCCTCATGGCGGACCGCTCTTCCACCGGATCACCGCGTTTTCCGGATTGGACCGCCCTCGGAAAGTTGTCAGCTTCCCACTTTTTCCCGCTGCATGGTGAGCGTTCTCGAGATCGTGCTGCCACCGGTGAATTGGGGCGGGACGAAGGAATTGCTGTCGATCGGAACTTCGATGCTGACGGTCACGTCGGTAGCGTCGGTGTTGAGCACCGGCGTCACGGAAATCGACGTCGAGTTGACTCCGATCGTCGCGAGAACCGCCTCGGCTCGCGCGACAACCTCGGCATTGGTTGAACCCGGAACGATTCCGACGCGGCAACCCTCGTAGACGGCGTTGTCCGCGGTGTGCCGAATCATCGCGACGCGACAGAATTCGAAAGCGGCAAAAAACATGGTGAATGCGATGCCAGCGGTCAACGCAAACTCAACCGTGACGGCACCGCGGCGTTTGTGTCGTTTCATCTTCGGCTACTCCGTCATCACGGTGTCAAAGGTGAGCGCGATTTCCCGAAACGCATCGATCAGCGCTTGGCCCGTCGGGGCGTGCAAATGGATGCCACCGCCCAGGTTGGCGACGGTCTGCATGCGGCTTTGATCCGCACCGGCTCCGAAGGTGATCGCATGGATCTTGACATTGTCGCCCGCGAGCTGGGTGGCCGCGGAGACCGGGTCGGTTCCCCGGTTGTGGACGCCATCGGTCATCACGATGATCGTTCGTTCGACGAATTCGGGGTTGCGTCCCCGACTCATGATATTGTCGGCGGCCAGCATTCCGCCACCGATGTTCGTGAATCCACCCACGGGCATCGCTGCCATGTGATCGTTGATCTCGACGTAGTCGCTCGTTAGCTCCACGTCTTCCGTCGGCAGTGTGCTGTAGGAGGCGAGCCCCACTTCTTCTTCCACGGGTGTGGCGTCGAGTGTTTGAGTGAAGACGGTGATCGCGGCAGTCAGGTCCGCAAACTTGGACCCGGACATCGAACCACTGCGGTCAACAACGATCACGATGTCACGTTCGGAATAAGTCGCCGCCGTGACGACTTCCGGCTCGAACGTGCTAAAGCCGAGTACGTTTCCGAAGAAAAGCGGGACCGGCCCCGACGCCGATCCGGATGTCCGTCGTCCGATCGCCCGAACGGTGTTGGTCGGTGTAGCGCCGGGCGTGAAGACGAAGCGTCCCGTGCTATCGGGCTCGCTACGTCCGAGTGCGAAGTCACTGGGCCGCATCTGAAGCGGTTCGCCATTGACCGTGTTCAGCAGAGCGATCTCCTGTCCCCGCGCGATCGCTGCGTTTTCGTCAAACGTCACCGAGAGTTCTTGAGCGGCCGCTTTGGACGCCGCATCGGTCGCCGATTGCAACTCCGCACGTGCGAGATGCATGTGGGCCACGTCAACCGAGAACGCGACGGTGATCATGAAGCCCAAAAGCAGAATCACAATCAGCACCAACATGGCGCCGCGCCTCTGTCGTGCCGGTAACCGACGACGGCGGGTGGGACGTTCGCACATTAGCTACTCCTTCACCATGAGGACACGAGTCGTGAGATCGCGATTGGCAATGAACTGTCCCGCCAGCGGACTGTTCGATTGCGTCGGCGCGGTCACTTCACAAACGATTTGTTCGCCCCGAAGGATGTCGGCGGACTCGCCATTGGGAAAGCTGATCGTGTAGTCATTGACGCCGCGGCTGTCGAGAATGTTCTCGGCCATCACGCGTGCTGTCGCATTGGTTCCCTGTGAACTCGAAGCCTCGCGGATCGCTTCATAACACGACACGTGCAGCGATTGCTTCAAGAAAATGAAGCTCGAAGCCTCGATCGATCCGAACACCAGCAATACGACGATCGGAACGCAAACGGCGAACTCAACGACCGCCGCGCCGCGACGACGTTTGCGTGGAAGCATCTTGCGGGGCATCGAATCAGGCTTCCTTCGATGGCGTCGCGTCAGCTTCATCGGCGGACGTCGTGCGAAGCCGCATCACCTCGTTGAAGTTGCTCGCGATTTCCTGCCAGAAATCGTTTTCGCGGAACTTCAGCGGCGGAACCGATCGGCCCTGCTTCAATTCAGTGAGCGTGTCGCGCAGTCGACGGATCGGACCGGCGAATCGATTGCTCATCTTCAGCGTGTCCCATACAAATGCCGGGATCAGGGCCGCGGTGATGACAAAGAATGGCAGGAATCGACGGACGGTGTCCGCGAACGACTCCGACCAAGCCGCATCTGGTTGTTCGAAGAGTCGAATCCAGACGACCAGCGCCAGTGTGTTGCAGATGAAAAAGAGCACCCAGTGGAAAGCGACGCGTCGAAGCAGGCCGCCCTGGACCTCGCTGTCGACCAGCGTGCGAGTGCGTTTGGAGGGAATGCTTGCCATGATTGGTTCCGGGAGGACGACGTCGTCACCGCGGTTCAGCCCCGTGACGAATGTGCGGTTTGGCGGAAACGCCTACAACGCTCCCACGACTGTTGGGAACCTAGGCCACGAATTTCGGGTGTGATTCGTCGACGTGCCTCAGTTTGGCCAGAAATCACAACTCTCGGTGAGTCTGCGCGTCATGCCCGTCGCTTGGTCTGATAACACGCTCGATCCGACCCACGCTGTAAGCGTCCTTACCCGTCCGTCTCGGTGCCTTCTTCGGGAATCGGCGTGCCGTGCGGGTCCAGTTCCGGTCGATCCGTTTGATTGGCGAGTGCCTCTCGGAGTGTTCGGTCGGTAAAGTGTTCGTAGCGTTCGGCCTTGCCATGAATTCGCTCAGTACCGCTGCCCGCTTGATCGACAAGGTACTGCTCCCACAACCGGTGCGACCGCACCAATCGCTTCCCACGCTCCCGTCCGCTTTCGGTTAAACGCAACGCGGTACCGCTGGTGGATTGGACACGATCCAATTCGGCGCGCCGGCCTAATACCAAGACCGCGACCTTGAGCGACCAGCGGGAAACCAACAATCGCTTTGCCAGCGCGGACTCGTTCGCCGACTCGGACACCCCCGATTCCTCACCACGGAACAGGACCGCGACGACGTCATCACAGAGGATACTCAGGGCGAGGACTCGGCGTCTTACCCAGCGGACCAACACGCCGTGTCTCGGCGCGAACAGGAATGCGGTCGCGAAAAACAATCCGGACGCGACGGCGATCATCGCCGCCGTCGTCGTTTGCGGGTAACCCAGCAGCGGCGGAAGCTCCATTGCCATGAGATGGCCGCAAAGCGATGACGCTGCCGCTAAAACGACCGCGATTGCGATCATCCAACCGAGTCGATCGGTCAACAAGTAGGCTGACGCCGACGGCACCACGAACATCGCGACCACCAGAATGCTGCCAACACTCTCAAAGCAAGCCACCGCGGTCACCGACACAAGTACCATCAAGCCCTGCTGAATCCACCGCGCCGAAAAGCCCGTTGACGTCGCCAGAGCGGGGTCGAAGGACGTCAGCATCAATTCCTTGAAGAACAGGAACACGAATCCCGCGTTCAATATCACGACAACCCCCAAAACGGCCGCCGCTCGTGGGACTTGCCATTGACCGATCGGGATCTTGTCGAATGGCGTGAACTCGATCTTGCCAAACAAGACGCAACTCGGATCCAGATCCACGTTGTGTGCCGTTTGTCTCATGATCAAAAGCCCGAGCGCGAATAGCGAGGTGAACACAACCCCCATCGATGCGCCTTCGTCGACACCGCCGAACCCTCGAATCCACTCCGTCAGCAGCGTCGTCAAGATGCCGACCATTATCGCGCCCAAGAACATCGGCAGGCTGCTGCGACTCTCCGTCACGTAAAACGCAACAGCGATTCCGGGCAACACTGCGTGAGTGATCGCGTCCCCGAGCATGCTCATCTTGCGGAGCACTAAGAAACAGCCCAAAAGCGATGACGCGATCGCCGCCAATGCGCCAATCATGACGATCCAACCGTCGATCGCCCAGTCCCACGCAAATGCGAGCAGGAGGCCAGACATCAGATCGCCCCTTTGAGCGACGGTCCGGTCGACTCCGACGACGCATGTCCCATCTGGTGGGGGCTCGCCGGGACCGGAATCATCATGCCTTGTTGATCCAGCAGCTCCTCCAGCTGATCGATGATCTCGGGCGCCAACACGTGCTCGATGTCGTCGGCATCGCGATCAACGTTTGCCGTCGCGACTTCGGCGTACGCGATCAAATACATTTCCCACAATCGATGCTGACGCGTCAGTCGTGCCGCCTCCGCAAATCCTTTTTGCGTCAACACACAGTCGTCTTCGCGACGGCGTAGCAACTCATCGTCCTCGGCTCGATCGATCGCGCGTCGCAACCGACTCCGCGACCAACTCCGCATCGTGAGTAGTGAAGACGTGGCGATCGGAAGTTTTCGGTCCAGCCCCAACGAGATTCCCGAGTCGGTCATTGGACGTGCGCCACGATTTGCCAGAGCCGCCTCCGAACAGTCTTCGATCTGTTCGTACATGGCACGCAGCAGGTGTTGCCGGTCGACTCGACGGTTTAAACGCAATCGGCGGAGCACGCGGACAAGGACGCCGCGACGAACCCCAAACAACATGCTGAAAAAGAAGAACAGCGAACACACCAAGACGATCGTCGCGCCCGATGGGAGATTCGGCAATAACGCACTGGCCAAACCGCCGGCCACACTTCCAACGCAGCCCAAGAGGGCGCTGCATAACATCATCCGCAAGAGCGACTCGGTCCAAAACCGCGCGGCGGCCGCCGGGATCACCAGCAAGGCGATCATCAGGACAAGCCCCACCGCTTCGAGGCCGACGATGGTGACCAGGACCACCATGAACATCAGCGCGATGTCCAGCCACACGACCGGAAAGCCCCTCGAACCGGCGAAGCCCTCGTCAAAGCACAAGAGCTTGAGTTCCTTGTGCAGCAGGACGCAGCCGACAAGGCAGATCGTCGAGGCGGTCGCGATCAACTGGGCGTCGGCGGCCCGCATCGACGCGGTCTTGCCGTAGATAAAGCCTTCCAGACCCGCCGTGTTGCCGGCGAGCTGCGCGATGATCGTCAACAACGCAACGCCGACGCCAAAAAAGACGCTGAGCACAATGCCCATTGCCGCGTCTTCCTTCAAACGTGTCTGGTGACGGATGACCAAAATCACCGTCACACCCAACACGCCGCTGATCGTCGCGCCGAGCAACAAGATGATCTCCGAACGGCTGTCATATCCCAAAGCGTTGCCGACGAGAAACGCCAAGCCGATTCCCGGAAGGCTGGCGTGACTGAGTGCATCCCCCATCAACGCGCGTTTTCGCAGCAGCATGAAGCTTCCGACTAGCCCCGAGGCGGCACCCAGAACGCCCACGCCAAAGATCACCACCCGCGTGTTGTAATCGCGCAACAGCACGACCCGTTGCCAGTGCGGCATCTGCGCGAGTTCGGGACGGGAATCACCTGCTTTCGCTTCACCGGACATTGTCCCGCCGACGAGCAGGAGGAAAAGCACAAGTACGCCGTACCGACGCAAAACGCGGTGAGAAGAAAAGCGGTCCGGCCACCCGCGGCCAGACATCACAACGAGCTCTCGCGACGTCGCATCGCTTCGTTCACTTCGTCCAACAGGGTCAAGCGACCGCCGTAGGTCTTCTGCAAATTCTCCGGTGTGAACGTTGACTGCACCGGCCCATGCGCGACGACCCGCATGTTCAACAAAACCACGTGGTCAAAATACTCCGGTACCGTTTGCAAGTCGTGGTGAATGACCACCGCCGTCTTGCCACGGCCTTTGAGTTCCCGAAGGATGTCGACGATCGCCAACTCGGTGGCGGCATCCACGGCCGCGAACGGTTCGTCCATCAAATAGAGATCCGCGTCCTGGACCAATGCCCTCGCCAAGAACGTTCGCTGTTGCTGGCCGCCGGAAAGCTGACTGATTTGGCGGTTCGCAAGATCGGCGATGCCGACCCGCTGCAACGCCGTCATCGCAAGTTCGCGGTGTCGCTTTCGTACGGGGCGGCACCAACCGATTTCACCGTACAACCCCATCGCAACGACATCCAAGGCGGACACGGGGAATTGCCAGTCAACGCTCTCACGCTGCGGAACGTAACCCACGCGTTGCCGGTTCCTGCGATACGTCTCGCCGAAAACACGGACGCGTCCCGAAGCCTTGGGAATCAAATCCATAGACGCCTTCAAGAGCGTGCTCTTTCCCGCCCCGTTGGGACCGACGATGCCGATCAAGCAGCCCGCCGGCAAATCAAATCCGACATCCCAGATCACGGGCTTTCGGTGATAGGCCACTGTCAGGTCGTACACCGAGAGCGGGACATCCTTGCCGGCACCTTCTCGAGCAGCGGCCGGAAGTGGATTGCCCGAATCGTTTTGAGCGTCGATCGGTTTCGTCGTGATGGGTCGGGCGCTGGCCATCTCAATGCGTCGCCGAATCAGCGACCTCCGACAGTTTGCCCTGGAACCCGCCCGCGTCCACTTTGCCCCCGAGTGCGCGAGCCGCCGTCGTCAAGTTGTGATCCAACATTCCAACGTAGGTCCCTTCGTACGTCCCGGGAGATCCCATCGCGTCGCTGAATAGCTCACCGCCGACGATGACTTTGTGCCCCCGACTCTGTGTACCTTCCACCAACGCTTCGATGTTCCGGCGCGGGACGCTGCTCTCCACAAACACCGCTTTGACATCTCGCTCGATCAAAGTGTCAACCAGCTCGTTGATTCGCCGCAGGCCGGCTTCGGATTCCGTCGAGATACCCTGCACTCCCATCACGTCCAAGCCGTAGGCGCGGCCAAAATAGTTAAACGCGTCATGAGAGGTGACCAACAGGCGGCTTCGCTCCGGAATGGTCGCCATGACTTCGCCGCCCCATGCATGGAGTTCCTTCAATCGCTCGCGATAGGCGAGGGTCTTGCTCTGTATTTCCGACGCGTGATCCGGAATTGCGACGGCGAGCTGCTCGCCGACTACTTTCGCACAGCGGCTCCAGAGTGAGACGTCATTCCACAGATGTGGATCGCTGTGACCCGATGCGTCTTCGGGCGTCAGCAGCAGCGAAGGCTCAATCACTTCTGCGACCGCGATCGTCGGTTTGTCTTTGGAAACTTTGCGCAAGATGTCCTCCATCTTGCCCTCCAGTCGAAGACCGCAATAGAAAACGAGATCCGCTGCCATGATCGCGACCACGTCGTCACGAATCGGCTGATAAGTGTGCGGGTCCACACCGGTTCCGCATATCTGGACCACGTCGACGTGCTCCCCGCCGATCTCTCGAACCAAGTCACCGACCATTCCGACGGTCGCGACGACCTTCAGCTGTCCGGTTTCGCCGGAGTTCACCGACGGACGCGAGGACCCGTTACAACCGACGACAAGTAAGAGCAGTGCAAGCAAGGGCAGCGCGCGCAAGGGTATTGCGAGCGAGGGCAATGCGAACAAAGACACGAGGCGAAGGGGAATTCGTTGGTCACTCGGTGCCGCCAAGGCACTTTTCCGCCCGCTACGCCCGGGCCGCTGCTGGACCGAACGCCCGGCATCGACCATCGAGTCGAGCGGAACCGTGGTTCTGGCGAGGGCGTTGGGAGAACCACCGTGCCCGCCGATGCCACCTCCGCCACGGAAGCTCTGCGCCAAACGTCGCCTACGATTCATACATACACCCACTTGAAAGCGAAAATGTAGCCTATGCTACATTTTGAAGTTAGCCGTCGGCCAGCAAACTGTCAACCGATCGGGCGAAACATCCCCAGCGTGGGCGTGCGGCCGAGAAATACGTCAAATCAACATCAAAACCGCGCGATTATTCTTGGCCCCTCGCGAGGGGATAGTGTTACACTGCGGCTTGGTAGGGTGGCGACGTCGTCATCCTCAAACCGAAGACCGATTCCCTCTCAGACAGATATGGACGTACGAGAAACGTCTTTGAAAGCTCCGAGTGTTGAGGCCTTCTGATACTGTGGAGCTCTTGAAGCGATGAAGATGTATGTGGGAAACCTGGCTTGGGCCGTGACAACGGAAAAGCTGGAAGAACTTTTCAGCCAGTACGGCCGGGTGGATGATGCGATCGTTTTGACTGATCGCGAGACTGGACGAAGCCGAGGATTTGGCTTTGTCACGATGGGAGACGATGCCGCCAAGGAGGCCATCGAAAACCTGGACGGTCACGATTTTGAAGGACGGCCGCTTCGAGTGAACGAAGCGCAGGAACGCGCACCCCGCGGCGGCGGTGGTGGTGGTGGCGGCGGCTACCGAGGCGGCGGTGGTGGTGGCCGAGGCGGCGACCGCAACTGGTGATCCGGCACCGAAAAATGCGAACACGACAACGCGATGTGGAAGCGGCCACATCGCGTTTTCTTTTGGATTGGCCTGATGCCTCCTCGGTGCCAATCCCCCGCCGCCAGTCGAGATGCCCACCCGTCGCGACGCCCGCCGGAAGCGATGCCCGGCACCGATCGGATTACACTCCAATCCGCGATCGGTCGCAGTCTTTATCGGCCGTTTGCCCGTCGCTCCGCCGCCGGGCGGATCCGGAGCCAGCTTGCTCACGGCCATCCCCAGCCACCGACCAACCCGCTAACATCTGTGAAATTCGATGTTCCCGAGAGTCATTCCATGAAAACCACGCTAGCGCTCCTGATTCTCCTCTTCGTCGCTCCGTTTGCCTCCGCCGACTGGCCGGCGTTTCTCGGCGGCGCGATGCGTTCGGAATCAGCGAGTTTCCAGCCGCCGACGGAGTGGTCCGCCGAGGCCGGGATTCGCTGGCAGGCTCCTCTCGTGGGCCATGGGCAGTCCAGTCCGATCGTGGTCGGTGACAACGTTTACGTCACCGCCATCGATGGCCCGATGAAGGAACGCAACCTAGTCAGCTGCTTCGATCTTCAGACCGGCAAGCAGCGTTGGCAAGATGTTTCGCCAAGTAGTCTGCGGGTCAAGAACGATGTTTATACCAGTCGCGCCGCACCGACACCCGTTGCCGACGCGGCGGGCGTCTATGCCTTCTTTGAAAGCGGAAACCTGATCGCTCTTGATCCCGCTGGCAAAGTGCGTTGGTCGCGCAATCTGCTGAAGGACTACGGTCAGTACGAAGGCCGCTTTGGACTCGGGGGATCGCTCGCTCAGACCCCCGATCGGGTTTTCGTTTTAGCCGACAACGAGGGGCCCGCGTACGTCCTCGCGCTCGACAAGTCGACGGGCGAAACGGTGTGGAAAACGGAACGCACCAGTCGCACCGCGTGGTCTTCGCCGGTGATCGTACCGGTCGATGGCAAACCTCAACTCGTCGTTTCGGCCTCCGGTTCGATCGATGGTTATTCCACCGAGACCGGCGAACGACTTTGGACTTTCGACGATGTCGGTGGCAACACCGTCGCCTCGCCGTTCGTCGTCAAGGACGCGACCTTTCTCATCGGGGCATCTCCGGGTCGCAACGGCGAATCCTCCGAAGGTTCCCGACGCTCGAACGGATTAGTGACGATTGCGTTCGCCGACGGAAAGTTCGAACCATCAATGGCATGGCGCAATGAGAAAGCCAATAGCTCTTTTGGTTCCCCGATCGCACATGCGGGGCACGCGTACTATGCCAACCGCGCCGGTGTTGTTTACTGCATCGACTTGGCGACCGGCGAGACCAAGTACACGGCGCGCTTAGCGGACAGTAACTGGGCGACTCCGATCGGGATCGGCGACCACGTTTACTTTTTCGGCAAAGGCGGTGAAACGACCGTGCTCAAAACCGGTCCCACCGAAGACATCGTCGCTACCAATCAGCTCTGGAAGCCCGCCGGCGATGGCGGACCGGGCGGCTTTGCGGGGGAGATCCAATATGGCGTCGCCGCACTGCCGGATGGGTTTCTTGTACGCACCGGCACCCGACTTTTCCGGATCGGCAACTAGTGGTCCGTTACAGCTTGACTTTAGGGTTGGCTACGGAAACGGTGTCAGGAACCAAAAACCAAATGGCCCGTAGGGTGCTTCGCATTTTTGGTTC
>JBCBLJ010000096.1:0-15509 GCA_038520195.1 Planctomycetota bacterium | reverse complement strand
TCGCGGCACTCTTGGCCGACCTCAAACGCCGCGACTTGCTCAAGGACACGCTCGTCATTTGGGGCGGCGAATTTGGTCGCACGCCTACGGCGCAAAACGGCGACGGCCGCAACCATAATAACAAGGGCTACACGTTATGGATGGCCGGTGGCGGCGTCAAAGGAGGCTACAGCTACGGCGCGACCGACGATCATGGCTTCGAGGCCGTCGAAAACAAGTGCCACATCCATGATTGGCATGCCACCGTGCTGCATACACTCGGTCTCGACCACACCCGATTGACCTATCGTTACGCCGGTCGCGACTTCCGGCTGACCGACGTCTATGGCGACGTCGTCAAAGACATCTTGGCGTAGGGT
Organism: Planctomycetota bacterium; assembly: GCA_038520195.1. GTDB lineage: Bacteria > Planctomycetota > Planctomycetia > Pirellulales > Pirellulaceae > Stieleria. Next base: position 15,150 of record JBCBLJ010000096.1, on the reverse strand, counting down.
TCTTTGAAGCAAAGCTTCGGATTGGTGGCTGACACGCGAGCCACTCAGTCGAGAACTGAGTGGCTTGACCAATTGGGACTACTTGTCGGCTTGAAGGTGTTCTTGAAGGAATCGCACCATGGCCGGATAGGTCTTCGTTCGGAACGAAGCGTCCTTGGTGGCGAAGGACATGGGGTCAAATGCATGCCCCGCCAAATAGTGACCGGCGTCGGGTCCGATCCAAGCTTCCGTGTCCAGCCCCGCCGTCTCGCGTCGCTCGACGATGTTTCGACACATGCCGCCTGAATCCCACGTTTGGTCTTTGTCACCGCCAACCACCATCAGCGGGCACTTGATCTTCTCGACCTCGATCATGGCGGCAGGAACTCGCTCGGGAGACGCCGCACGACCGGCATCGTGGGGGACGCGAATGCTAACGCGTTCGCCCTTCGATAACTTCGCGATCGTCTCTTGCATGCCCTTATAGGGAACGAAGGGGAGGGGTTCGCCTTGAAAGCTGAAACTGCTCGTTTTTCGCGCTGAACCCCATCCTTCCCAGATAACATCACTCGGGACGATCGCGACAACGGCCTTGAATCGGTCCAGTCGACTCGCAGCGGCCAAGACGAACTCGCCTCCTTTCGAGACACCGTGTAATGCAACCCGGCTGACGTCGAGTTGAGGGTGCTCCTCGATCGCATTGAGAACCAGTTCCAGGCGATCCAACGGGATCTCCGTAAACGTCCGCGGCAACGTTTTGAAGTCTGGTTCCCCGTCGCCATAGGCAGGACTGTAGTAGGGGACTCCGACGACCGCGAAACCCAAGGAAGCCAGCAACGGAGCGGTGCGTCTGGCGGATGTATCGCCACCCTCCGAACCGCCCAAGGTGATGATCACTGGCAGCGGCACCTCGCTCGGTCGTCGCATCATCACAAACGAGCCCTCCAGCTCCGGATGATCGAGCGGCTCCTCAGTGACGTCTTCAGCCCGCGATTGAATTTTCATTTCACAGATCGCTAGCCGCTGCCCATCCTGTGCGGTGGCCGTGAACGTGACGACATTCATCGGCTTCGAGGAAACCTCCACCGACTCTTCTTCCCGCGGGGTCATCGACCAGAGCAGACCAAGCGGTTCAACACCCTGGTAGCTGGATTCGGTGCCGCTCACAGGCGCCTGTTCAGAAAGATTGATGTTTCCCGTCGCATCAGCCTGAACCCAAACGGTCGCGCGATGCGGTCGCTTTTGACGCCAACCGGCGATCCTCTCCGATTGAATGCGAACTCGCGACTCGGGTGTGAGCCCCTCCAACCGGATCGAGAGGGCCTCGCCGGCGACGATCGTGTCGGGTACGCGAAACCTCGGGCTCGATGGCTCCTCGGCTAGCGTGTGCGCCGTGACGGCGAAAGACAGGGTGCAGGTCAGTAGGACAAGCCAACCGCCGTCATGCGTTGCTTCTTTCATCGGTCTCCCTCGGTCAAGAAATTTGGAACGACTCGGGATCCGCATCGCAGCGGCTGCGGTTACGCGCGATTTGAAGAATTTTGGAACTCCGGCGAAATTCGCGGATTCGGTGTAACCTCTTGGAACCCTTCGCGGATTCGCATTGGGGCCCAACACGTTACGAGTGAGGAATGCCATCGGTGGTCGTCAATTCGGGTCAGGGAATCGCCGTGAAACCCGGACTCGCGGTGTGCCGTCACACGGCGCGTCAAGCGAGTTGAGTTCGGCGGTGGAAGACCCCATGCAGCAGACCATCGAGCGTCTCGAGTTTTTGTGCGACGAAGCGACAAAGGACCGTTCGTCTCTCAATGAGCTCTTTGAGAGAGCTCGTCCGCGGCTGTTGCGGATCATCAACCTTCGATCACCATCACAGCTCAACCAGCGAGTCGATGCGGAGGATGTACTCCAGGAGACTTTCGCGCGCGCCACCGAGCGGTTTGATGAATTCGTGCGCGAGCGTCGAGTCCCCGTCTTCGTTTGGCTCCGGGGACTCGCCCTCGAGCGGTTGGTCGAATTCAAACGAAAGCATCTTGGTGCTGCGAAACGCGATGCGGGTCGTGAAGTTTCGATGCGCCAGTGGCTCTGTGAAACAAGCCTCGAAATGACACGTCGTTGGTCCATGAACGCGAAGTCACCTTCACGAATCGTTTCCGACCGCCAGCGTAGCGAAGACCTGAAGCGTGCTCTCGAGTGGTTGCCGGAAAACTACCGCGAGGTCCTCGTGTTGCGCTTTTTCGAGTCCTTGTCAGTTTCGGAAACCGCCGTCGCGCTGAATTGCTCGGTCGCGAATGCCAAGGTGTTGCAGTTTCGCGCGCTTAAGAAGCTCAACGAAATACTTCGGGACAAGATAGGGTGGAAATCCGCGGACCGACTGGAGGATTCGCAATGAACAACGGAAAGAAGCGAATCAGTACGGCGAGTATCGAGTCCCAAGATGTTCAAGACTGCGAGCGTTTGGGCGAATGGATCGACCAGGTGCAAGCGGGGGAAATCGAATCCACGCCGAACGGGTCGCTGTTCTTGCTTGCGACCGAATTGTGGCAAGTGGCGGAGCACACCGCGCAGCAAGCGCAATCGGATGTGGCAAACGATTGCCAGCCGCCAAAGCCGGAGATCGATGGCTACGTGATTGACGAACTCATCGGTCGTGGCGGCATGGGGCTCGTGTACCGTGCGACCGACGAACGACTTCAACGGCAAGTCGCGATCAAGGTGCTTCCCGAGAACGTGGTCGGGTCCGAACGCGCTCGAAAACGCTTTCAGGTCGAAGTTCAGGCGGCCGCCCAACTGGATCATCCGGGAATTGTGCCGGTCTACGCCTTCGGTGAGTACTCCGGCGGTCTCTTCTACACGATGCGTGAAGTGGTCGGTACGGATTTGGCAAAGAAACTGAAAACACGCGGCACTGAGTTGGACCCGCAAGGATTTGGCCCACGGGTCGATATTCATTCATCGGAGTATCAACGCTGGGTCGCAGAGGTCGGTAGGCGAGTTGCCGAGGCGCTCGCCCACTCGCATGAACACTTGATTGTCCACCGGGATGTGAAGCCTGCGAACATCCTGATCGATTCCGACGGCAGCGTTTCGCTCTCCGATTTCGGTTTGGCGCGAATCAATGAGGGATCGGATCTCACGGGCGCCGATGATGTGATGGGAACTGTCTTGTACATGTCCCCCGAGCAGGCGAATGGAACCGGCGCGGTCGATGGTCGAAGCGACGTCTACTCGCTCGGCGTCACGCTCTACGAAATGTTGACTGGGCGGTCGGCGATCACCGAGTCTAACTTTGCCGGTGCGTGGAAGCAGATCAACGATGGCCGCATTCAAAAACCCAGGCAAATCAATCCAACGATCGAGCGAGATCTGGAGACGATCGTTCTCAAATCGATTTCGCCGGAACCTTCCGCACGCTATTTGACCGCGCAAGAACTCGCCGAAGACCTTGGACGTTTTTTGAAGGTGATCCCCATTCGGGCGCGTCGAGCGACGGTGGGGCTGCGTCTCGCTCGTTGGGCTCGACGAAACAGCCAGTGGGTCACCGCACTCGGCATCATCGCGTCATGTTTGCTCGCGATCATTTTCGGGGTGAGCCTCTACAGCGCAAACCGATCGGCACGCGACGCGCGGACGATTCGCACTCAGACGGCACAACTACTTGACCGTCAGGGCGTCGAACTACTTGAGAAGGGTGAAGCCGGGCGTGCGGCCGATGCTTTCGGTCGCGCCGCGGAGCTTTCAGAAGATCTCGAGTGGAAAACAAGGCAGTTGAGGCGTGTTGCGGCGATCGAGCACTGGTCGCCCGTAGGACAGGAGAAGACAGCGTACGAGGGACGGCTTCTCGCCCGACTTCCAAAGGAAGCTCGAATCATCGAGCGCCCGAATGACGGTCGAAGCCAATGCGTCCTCGTGCGCGGGAAGGAACGGCGAGTCCTCTTCGAAACCCCGCGACAGATCCGGTTCGCACGTTTGAACGCGGACAGCACGAAGGTCTTGTTCGTCGTTGGCGATCGTACGAATCGCGATCCTGAACTCAAGTGTCTGGACCTAAAACACGACCATCTCGAGACGTTAGCGACTCGAATTGTTTGGCGCGTCACGCACGCGTGGTTCTTACCCGATGATCGATCCATCCTTCTCACCGGGTGGGGCGGTCAAGCGATTGTCTGGGATCTCAAGGAAAAAGAGCAGTCGCGGTCGGTTGACTTTCCGCCCGCCGACGGACTGGTTCCCTGGGTGTACAACGCCAAGATGAATGAACAACGAAGCGTGATGTTGGCGGCGACGCATCCCGGTCAATTGCTCGCGTACTCGGTGCCAGACCTCAAACCGATCTGGGATCAACCGCGACGGCTTGGCGGCTGGGATGTCGACGCCTTTGACGTCAGCCCCGATGGCGAATGGTTGGCTGCGGGGACACGACCGCAAGCGATCCGTTTGTGGCACGTTCCCAGTGGCACCGAACTCCGCTTGGAAAATAACGTCGGCGGCGAACCCACCGTCGCTCGGTTCTCCGACGATGGCCGCCTGCTCGCGGTCGGTGATGATCGCGGTGGCGTCTATCTTTGGGAGCTACCGGGCCCTTCGACAGCGCCGCCGGAGGAAATGGCTTTGGCGAGGAAAGGTTACGTGATGCGTCATGACTACGCGATCGGTTCACTCGACTTTGATTCGCACGGTCAGCTGCTCGTCGGGTCCGGCAACAGTGTCCGCGTGTGGCGGCTGGCGGACTACCAACCGGTCACGCCCACGGTCAGCATCGATGAATCACTGAACGGTGCTTCGTGGACGGAGTCCGGAGACATTCGAATGCTCTCACGTCGACCGGATGGTAGTACGGACTGGCGATGGTCAATGCCGAGTCACTCGCAAGTACTTGAGGCAAGTGAAGGCACTGTCCTGGGCTTGTTTGTGAACAATCACCAGCGTCGGTTTGAAGCACTGATATCTTCCGACAACTCGCAAGAGCAGACCTTCATTCGACGTGAGATCGCGAGCCCAACGAACACATTGAGCGTTAGCACCGTCGTCTTGCCATCTTCGCTCAATCGATCAACGCTTGCATCCAGCGCAGACGGTTCCCGTTTCGTCTACATCGCCCGCGACGGCGAGAGGTTCAAGATTCACGTCATGGATCGAACGTCGTTGCGTCCCGTTCGAGAACCGGTGGTCTTGCCCTTCTACCTCGAGTCGCCACGACTGAACCGAGACGGTACCAAATGGATCGCGAACGATTTCAGCCAAACCATCGCGGTGGGGGATGTCGCCACCGGGCTTGTCGAGCATACGGTCTTGCTTCCCAATTGGACCGTCAACGCGCAGATGCTTGATCACGGGGAATACGCCGCGATTTCATGGGACTACCGACTTCGGATTTGGGATGCGCGCGGCTCAGAGGTCGCGCAGTTCGAACAATCCGCGCGACCGGAGTTGATGGTGGCGGCCGATAACACCATCGTCGTTTCCGCGAGCGATCGACTGTACCACTACGAACGTGACGCAAGCGGAATATGGATTGAGCGACGGACAGAACTGCGGACCAGTGAAACCGTACAGCACCTTCGACTCAGCCCCAAGATGGACCGGATGGTGACCTGTGGCACGCAGGGCAGCACGCAGCTCTGGACGTTCGACGGCGAGGTCGTTTCCGAATTCAAGGCCGACTCGCCGATTTCGTCGTGTCGTTTCTCGCCCGATGGCAATTGGCTTGCCCTTTTGAGTGAAGCGGGGAGCGTGCAGATTCGCGACGCGATGACGGGTGAGCTGATGGGCCCCGCCGTTCGCGGAAGAACGCCGATCGTGAGTCTGGAATGGAGCGAAAATGGCTTGCTGATCGCCGGGAATCGCCAGCCAAGCGGGTTCTGGATGACCACCATCCCGATTCCCGAGAACTGGTCGCCGTAAGCCGATTTGCCGACGCGCGACTCGCGCTCCTCGACGACTTGTCAGATCGCGTCGGGGCAAGTCACACTAGCGGAGCGGTAGTCGAGATGCACTGCTCTCACAACTGCAGCACTCGCCTGCGAGGTGTCTCGCCGCCAGTGGCCATGATCGTATTTCCCGTTCCACCCACCACAGCGCATGGACGGCATCACCGAACCGGTCATTCTTGTCTTGGGTCACCCGATTGCCGGAAACCCAGCCCAGTTCGCATTGGAACGAGCATTCGCGTCGCTCGAATTGGAGTGGCGCGTGCTCTCGTCCGATGTGACCCCAGAAAACCTGCGGCAGGCCATCGCGGGAGCGGAAGTACTCGGGTTTCGAGGGATGTTACTGGATGAGTCGTTGATTCGCTCGGAGGAAGCGGACGACGGAACTCGCCATGACTGCCTTTCGCGCGATCCTGAATCAGAGGCCTGGCAATCCGAAGATGCTCTCTCTGCCTGGCTTGAGAAACGAATCACGGAAAAGTTTAACTCGTTCGAGAAGGAGCCCGATTCGCTACTCTGGATCGGGCCGGCGGACCCTCGATTTCCCGCCGCACTGCGTGCACGGGAAAGCCAATCCGGAATCGCCTGGGCTTCGCCCGAACTCATCTCGAACGCCGACTTGATCGCGGTCACCGAAGCCGTTGACATGACGGACTGGCCACGTGCCGAAGAACCAACGCTTGTTGTCGATTTTGCGACCGGTGGCAATCACGTCGACGCGATTCGTGAACTCGGTTACACCGTCATCGATCAACTCGAGATGACCGTGGGACGGCTGCTTCGATGCGTTGAATGCTGGACCGGACAAACCGTTGCGGCCGATGTCCTGACCGAAGCCATTGAAGAATACTTGGCGGTGTGATCCGAGATGAAAACGAACAGTAAAACCCTGATCAAAGCGGCGCGGGAATTGTCCAAGGCCGTCGACCAACTAGTCTTCGAACCCCCGGTCACGCACGTCTACAACCCGCTCGCCTACGCCAGGTCCGCTCACGAGTCTTACCTCTCACTCGTCGGGGAAGACGTTTCGATTGTCTTGCTTGGCATGAACCCTGGCCCGTGGGGCATGGCTCAAACCGGCGTGCCATTTGGAGAGATTGCGGCGGTTCGCGATTGGCTCGGAATCGAGACCCAGATCGGAAAACCCCAGAACGAGCATCCCAAACGCCCCGTCGAGGGTTTCGCATGCAGCAAGAGCGAAGTCAGCGGTCGTCGGCTTTGGGGACTTTTTCAGGAGCGTTTCAAAACACCCGCGAGCTTCTTTGAACGACACTTCGTGTTGAACTATTGCCCGTTGGTTTTCATGGAGGAATCGGCCCGAAATCGAACACCCGACAAGTTGACCGCCGAAGAACGAAAGTCGTTGGACGCCGTCTGCGACAAGCACCTGCAATCCGTCCTTCAGGTCTTGAACCCCGAATTCGCCGTCGGCGTCGGTGCGTATGCCGAAAAGTGCTTGGCTCGCTCAGTCGAAGCCACCGGCTCGTCGGCGACGGTGACTCGCATTCTGCACCCCAGCCCGGCTTCGCCGGCGGCAAACAAAGGTTGGGCCGAGAAGGCCTCGGCTCAATTGATCGATGCAGGTGTCTGGAGCTAACTGCAGACAAAACAAACTGCCCACCGTGCGGCCAACCTGATCAATCAGGAAGCATTCGTAAACGCGGCCGCAGCCGGCATCCAGAAACGATAGCCGATGCGCGGCACTACGATCCTGTTGGTCCGACCTTCGGTTTCGGAGACCGCTCCGTGACCATCGCAAGATTCTCGATGACCAACTCCGTGCGGAGGTCGACTCCTTCCTTGTTCAGGTGGTACGGCGTGTTGAAGAAGTACTTCCGTTCGAACCGGTATCGCTGGCAGGGCGCGTCGAACGCGATTCCATTCTCAGCCAAAGCACTGTCAACGGCTTCCACCAGATGTCGCTGATTCTCGTAACTGGATGCCATAAAGCAAGGAGGGAGCATGATCAACTGCGCCCCGCGAGACTCGACCTCGTCCCGGAATTCGAGCAGACCCTCGATAGCCTCCGCGTCGAGCTGCGGGCGAGGTCCGACGGGCGGCGACTCAGCAATCGCGGTCGGTTCGAGTTCCCAGTGTGCCACGGCGTCACCGTATTGGTTGAACGAATCCCGTGCGTAGATGCGCGCGGTGGTTGGTTTGTGAACCAAACGCAGTCGCTGGCACAGCTTCAACGCGCTATAGGAAATAAACTCCGGCAAGAGTCGAATCGCCTGTCGAGAAGACAAGGTCGCCCGACCCTCGGGATAGACATCACAAAGGGCCGCCACAAGTTCTTGGGCTCCGCCGTAACCACCCTGGAACTGCGAGTACTCGGGGATCACCACCACAACATCCCCGTTCCCCACCGACGGCAAACAGCTCAACATCATGAATTTGAGGCCAAGTCCAGCGTGCATGCTGGTGTTGAACGCGGGGCGACCAAAGTGTTTCGACAATCGTTCCGTGTCCATCCCGAAACTGACGTTGGAGCCTCCGACCAAGAGTATCTTCGGCGAGGAAAGGTTGCCGATTGTCTTCATCTTTTCCGGCAATGCACCAAGCAGATTCTGTTCCAGCAGCGATGGATTGGGGAGACGACTACTCGCCGAAACGACGAGACCCGCACAAACGAAGAAGAGTGCCACTCGGAGACAGAACCGTTTCATCACTGGTCTCCTCAAAACTGAAAGTAGATGAATTCGGACGCCTCGCGGTACTTCGCAAAACAGAGCAAAACAAGCAACAGGTAGATCGGCCACCGCACGAGCACCGGCAGGAAATTGAGATCGAGGATGTATTTCCGCTTCCTTTGAATCCACTCAATCGCAACGAGAACGGCCACCCACATCAGTCCGCTTCGATAGGCATCGGGGACAGAGAACAGGGAAGGGTCCAGCATCCCTTGCAGATAGGAAAACGCAGCGCCGATCGTGGGAGACCGAAAGAAGACCCATGCGAGTGTGGTTGCTGAGAACGTCAACAGCATTTCCACGGTGTCGCGGAGTGACGGAAGCAAACTAGCGTCCGCATCACGATCCATGTTGCGACGATTCGAACCCGCAATCAGCAACGGCAAGAAGTAAAGCCAGTGCAGTAGCCCCCAAACGACGAATGTCCAGTTTGCTCCGTGCCAGAGTCCGCTGACCAAGAAGACGACCAAAGTGTTGCGGATCGTCACCGCTTTGGAGCCACGGCTTCCACCGAGCGGGATATAGACGTAATCGCGAAACCACCCTGATAGAGAAACGTGCCAACGTCGCCAAAACTCGGCCGGGTCGCGAGCAAAATACGGGAGTTTGAAGTTCTCCATCAAGTCAAAACCAAACAACTTGGCGGTGCCGATGGCGATGTCGGAATAGCCCGAAAAGTCACCATAGATCTGGAACGCGAAATAGACCGCTCCCAACAGCCGCACCGAGCCCGGTAACGAGTCATGTTCCGCGAAAATGCCGTTTGCCAGCAGGCCGCAGTGATCGGCAACGACAACCTTTTTAAACATCCCCCACAAGATTCTCCGCATGCCTTCGCGGCCGCTCTCAAAGTCGAATGACTTTGGACGGGAAAACTGACCAAGCAAGTTGGAAGCACGTTCGATCGGCCCGGCAACCAGCTGCGGGAAGAACGCGACAAACGCAAAGAACGCGATTGGGTCTTTGGTCGGCTCCAGCTGCTTTCGATAGACATCAATCGTGTAGCTGAGCGTTTGAAAGGTGTAAAAGCTAATGCCGACCGGCAAGACGAGATTGAGCGTCGCAACACTCAACGAAATCCCGACCTGCGACGCAGCTTGATTCAAGCTCTCGGCGAAGAAGTCGTAGTACTTGAAGACTCCGAGCATGCCTAGATTGGCAATCAAGCTCACCGCGAGCAGTGCGCGTCGCTTCCAAGCGGTGTTGCAATTGCCTAGCGAGAGACCGACAACAAAATCAATCGCCGAACTCGCGATGATCAGCAGTAGGAAACGCGTGTCCCACCAACCGTAGAAGACGTAGCTGGCTGCGAGAAGAAGGAGATTTCGCGCGAAGAGCCCGCGAGCAAGCCAGTAGAGGCAAAAGACAACTGGCAGAAAGAGGACGAACTCGATCGAGTTGAACAGCATGAATGAATCGACGCGATCGGCGATGTGACGGCGGGCTCGGCACTTTCGCTCTTATCGTAGCTGGACGAGCGGCGTCTTCAGCCTCCCCCACTCGGCCAGTCCGCGAATCGATTCATCTCAGCGACGACTGCCGTCAAATTCAGTTTTTTCGTCAATTCCCGCTCGAACCATCGAGATTGGTGGGTGCTGGCACCATCCGTCTTTCTCACGTTGCTCCATCAGCGATGACCCGCGAAAGGCAAACCACTGAAAGTCGCCATGGACGCGTCGGTGACACCTTTCTGCATCTGCCTCCGGATCGACCAGGAGCATTCACCTGAAAGCCTCATCCACGCATCGGGATGAACAGGATTTCCAGATTTCGTTCGTTGATCAAGACCGTCGCGGCCCACCTCTCTTTCTCGTTTCTGAGAAGCGTCCCATTCTCGTTCCTTTGCGACCGAATCTCGTCTTTCGCATAGTGACTTGTAACAAGCTTGAACACGTCGTTGGGCTTTGGCGGAAGTGGGTATCGCACGCGTGCGCTCGCAAGAATGTCGTCTTGCACCACGAGAAAAATAACTGGACGCAATTCAAAATCGCTTTCGACCGCCTGCAGGTAGTCCTTGTCGTAGTCGATCTCCTGACCGAGCATCGACGGCCGGAAGACGAATGCCCTGCCCTTAGCCAGAGGAGACTGGGTATCTGCATCCTCTGCATCCGCCTCCCAAAATCCAACGAAGCCAGCGGCGGTCACACAACCAATCACAAAAAGAAATCTTGCGAACACAGCTCCATTCTCCAGTTCAAGTTGGGAGAATCACTCCGCAGCCGCGTTTCGTTTCCCGCGCGACGTGAAAGCCATCTTAGTTCCGGCGTTTCCTCCGTTCCAGGATCGTGCTCGTGCTCCGTAATCGAGACCGCTGCCTACACTGGACTCCGCGACATCGTCGAAGGCTATCGCGAAAAGTGGCTGGCACGTGGCTGGCACAAGTTGGCTCGGTGGGCGAATCAGCGGGCGGCACAGTGTCGAGGCGTTGTGCGCATCTCCTCTCCGCTATCCACGGCGCTCTACGGGATACCTCTATGTGGCCGTGCGGGTTTCAACGCTTATTCAAATCCTGGATTGTCGCGACGATACCTGCAGACAAACACCAAACAACTGGGACGGCAGCGTAATAGATCGCGACCAAACCGACGACCCGAAGGTAATGGATCCCATCAACGTTCACGTCTGATGTTTTGAATCCGGGAATTGCGTAGATCGCGGCAGTCGTCCCGAGCAATAGTCCCCAAATCCGCGAATAGCGCCACCCGTTGAGCAGTCCCCGCTTGAATCCCCGAGGCGCATCCGACCCATCTGAAACCGTGGAATCGGTCCGAGGTGAGTTATACGGGTTCATGTTCTGTAGCAGAAACCGAGGCAAACTTGCGCGTGAGCCACAGCACCTCAAACGATTTGCGACGAGTTCCACTCACACTCAGAGATAGGAAAGGTCATACCAAAAAACCCAAGCAGACCTGAAAACTTGACTCTCGTCCTCGTGTGCAATTATCGTTCTACCACCTGATCGGCACGAATGGTGACCGTGCCACGAAAAGCAGCTGTAGCAAAAAACGTGGTTGTCGCCACACATAGCGAGAGCCCGAACTGCGCGACAGTTGCAAACCAAACATGCCACGCATCGAAAAGGACCGGCTTGCCATTTGTTGTTGGTGGTGGATGCAGAGCGTCACGGACGTCATGAATCACGTTGTTTACGGGAGTCCAAACAAACGATCCCATGTCAAGCAGCATGTACATCGCCGCAAAAGCGAAAGCAACGAAAGGGAACCTTGCGCTGGTCGGATTTTCCGTGGCAAGCTTGATCGCGTACAGCAAAAGAAGGAAGTACGCGCATTGCACAACGATCGGTGCGTACCACCTCGGATGTACAAGCCCTGCAGCAATCGTCGCAGCGCACGTAATGATTCCAAGCAAAAACCGAAGGGGCATGACTTGCGTCACTTGCGGATAGAACGGTGGCGGTCACCGAGGACGAACAATTGACAACGATGTTTAGTAGAATCGATTCAGTGTCTTAAAGCCACATCGACATCAAACGACGACTCGACGCCTTCAACCGGGGAAGCGACAAACGTCCAGTCGATAGTGGTCGAAGATGGATGCAGCCATTGACGCGCCGATTCGAGCAGGACTACGAGTACCGGCGAACGCCGGAGTACGATCACGCTACCCTCAATGCCCGAACGGCAAGAATCAGGCGACGGTGAAAAAACAAACGAACCACACCGCTTGACGCGCCATCCGCCGTTGTCGTGCATTCGTGGCTATCCCGATCGCCAACGACGGCGCAATCCAAGCCTGTCACGTTGAAAGTGGATCAGTCCTTTTGAATACCATCCCATGTCGCGCCACCCCCGCTCATATCGGAAAAGGCAAACACGTGCGGCCGCCTGAAGCCCAACTTGGGGTCGCGAATCGTAGACGGATCGATGCACGGGAAAGAGGCTCGCTAGCGAGGTCTGTCGTCCGTATCGGCGATCGTGAACTGAGGTGCCCGTCAAGAATTCATCGATTGCAACCACTGGTCCATATGACAGCGAATAAACCGAAGTGACTGCAATGGCCAGCAACGCGTATCGAATCGCACGAGCGGCTCTCCCACGACCCGAAACGAAGGAGGGAAACGCGAGCAAGCCAAAACCAGCGAAGAACACTCCGATCGGCCAGTGTCGAATGCAGACTGCCATTGCCAACGCTAGATAGGTTGTCACTGCTAGGAGGTATCGTGTCGACATGAGCCTTCCTCCGGATAGTGAAAGAAGTCTGTCGCGGACGTTTTTGTGCGACGCGACGGGCTCTATTAGAACTGGTGTTACTGATTGAGGCCAGCTTGAATTTCTAAATGGTGCCACGCATGTGGCGGCCACCAAGAAGACGCTTAGAATCTGAGTCAGGTCCGCTTTCCCCGCATGCTGGATTCTGACGATGCGCCGTCTCTTCGTTTTGATTTGCTTTTTCGTTGGCCCTTCGTGGCTCGGGGCCGACACTCCCCTTCGGGTTCGTGTGACCGACGCTGATTCGGGCGAGCCGATTGCTGCGCGTCTCTACTTGCAATCGACAGATGGAGACTGGCACTACTTTGAGTCCGCCGACCGCGACGGTTCGGCGATGAAATACGAGAAGCAGAATTGGATCAACAAGGATTCGGTGGAGTACCACACCACGGTCTCACCACACGACTGCGTCGCTCACGTTCCTGTCGGTGGATACACCCTGCGCGTCGAACGGGGCAAATCTTGTTTTCCGCAGACGCGTTCCCTGCGGTTAGGTGAACACGGGCTGGTGGTCACCGTCGGCCTGAAACGGTGGAATGATCCCGCGTCGCGCGGTTGGTATTCCGGTGACACGCACCTGCACCGCACCATCAATGAACTGATCAACGTCGTCGATGCGGAAGACTTGAACGTCGCGCTTCCGCTGATCAACTGGGTCACGCTCGCCGACACTCCTCCTTCGGCGGGCAACAAGAACCTTGGTGAGATCCCTGACGAACTCGTTCGAGTTGACCAGGCACATGTGATCTGGCCTCGCAATACGGAGTACGAAATCTTCTCCGTCGGCGGGAAGCGACACACTCTTGGCGCGTTGTTCGTCCTTGGGCATCGACGGCCGTTGCAACTGGGTGTGCCACCATGGCGACCGATCATTCGCTCCGTGCAGCAGAGCGATCCGCAGGCAATCTTTGACATGGACAAGCTGGATTGGCCCTTTGCGATGCTGTTGCCGACGATTGCGCCGCACGCCGTCTATGAGCTTGCCAACAATCACGTTTGGCAGACCGAGTTTGCGTTTCGAAAATGGAATTCGTTCGCGCCGCCATACATGCGTCCGCCGTTCGGCGCCAGCGAGGGCGGGCATCGCGAGTGGCTCGACTACACGATGGGAATGTACTACACGCTGCTCAACTGCGGATTTGAGCTGCCGCCGTCTGCGGGTACTGCCAATGGCGTTCACCCCGTGCCAGCAGGATTTGGGCGCGTGTATGTCCATCTACCCGAGGGTTTTTCGTTGGATGGCTGGATGCGAGGCTTGAAAGCGGGTCGCTCGTTTGTCACGACCGGTCCGATGCTTTACGCAACAGCGGCAGGCAAAGATCCGGGACATCGGTTTCGCACTGATGCGGCGCAAGCGTTTGAGATCGACGGCGAGGTGATTTCGGAAAGGCCACTTTCCTACGGTGAGCTATTGGTCAATGGGCGCCCCATCACACTGCTGCGCCCGCTAAACCGAAAGACCGAGGAAGGCGCCTTTCGGAGCGAGTTTGTTGTCCCCGTCCCGATCGATCGTTCGGGCTGGTTCGCCATCCGATTTTGGGAATCGCGTCCCGACGGGCAATCACGTTTTGTTCATTCGGCACCCTGGTATGTCACTGTTGCGGATGAACCGGTCAAGCTTCGTCGAGAGGAGCGAGACTATTTGGTGTCGCGCGTCACGGCGGAGATCGGGCGCAGCGAAGGGACGGTCTCGAACGAGGCGTTGAACGAATACCGTGCGGCACTGGCACACTACGAGTCCTTGCCAGTTCTGCAGCCGAGTCTCTCGGAGTCGCGCAAACCAGAACCGAGTACGGAGGAACGCTGGCTCGACAACATGATTCTCGATCATCAATTCACGGCAGACGAAGTTCGCGTGGCGACGGGGCTCTCTCGGACGCGTGCGCTCGAAGCCGTTCGCGAGCGTCTCGAGCGTGAAGCGAAAACGGGTCTCCGCGTTCGGCCCTATCCCGGTGGACGGCACCCACGGACCGGTTTCTTGGACGGTGCCATCGCACCGCAACGAGAAACGAAGGTCAGTGTGTTTACGCCCTGGCAGGATGGAGGCTACGTCGTGGTCGATGTCCCTGAGGCGGTGTTCTCGAATCTAGGGCTGATCTACCTGGCGCACACGCACGTTCCGACGATCTGGGACGAGAAGGCGACGATGGAACGTCTCGAATGGACCCCGAAAGGTTCCGGTTTGGTGCTTGATCGGCGATTACCCAACGGAATTGTGCTGTCGAGTCACGTGCAACCGGCGGAGGACGGTGTCGCGATGAGAATTGACTTGACCAACGGGACCGACAAACCACTCTCGAAGCTGCGCGTTCAAGTGTGCGTGAT
>JBCBLJ010000439.1:0-6943 GCA_038520195.1 Planctomycetota bacterium | reverse complement strand
GACGAACAGCTGCCCGTTTGGGTGGTTCCACGCCCCGAGCAGGTCGAGGCGATCGCACGGGGAAGCCGCGTGGGACCGGTCTCACGGCTGCCAAAACAAACGTAGCAAAAAAGGCGGCTGTCTTCCCTTATTTGGTTATACTGTTGTCCTCGTCCACGGTGGCCGCTGCCTAATGCCATGTCGAATCTACTCGCTTGGTATCGGGTCGGGCGACGATATGGGTTCAAACGATCGGCCCAATCGTTCCTTAGCGCTCATCGAAACTTTTCTTAGAACGCCTCAGCCGAGTAGCTAGATATGGATGGTTCGCGATCGCGAGAGTTGGCTCCACGTTCTCCGTTTGGCTCCCGCTCCACCAATCGCAGGGATCGACGCCGATCTTGTCGTAGGCGTCGCCTTGGTGCGGCGATCGAATCGCTCGAACAGCGGCAGATGTTGACATTCGCGATCGACCTGTTTGCCGATATAAATCAGCTGGGTGTGTCGTCGAACATCGAGGATCTCGTCACTGTCGGAAGCGACCATTTCTTTGTTGCCGATGATGGTCTTTCGGGGAGTGAGCTTTGGAAGAGTGACGGGACGACCGGTGGTACCGCTTTGGTCCGAGACGTCTTACCGGGCCCCGATACCTCGGCTCCGGAAGATTTGACCAACGTTAACGGCGTCCTCTACTTCACGGCGCTCGACGAGAATGGCGAAACCGATCTTTGGTCGAGCGACGGCACCGAGTCGGGGACGGTGCAAGTCTTCGATGCCGATGCATCGGGCGTCTATTATCTCACCGACCTCACCGAGTCCGGTGGCCTGCTCTTCTTCACGGCGTACGAACCAGCGACCGGCTACGAGCTTTGGGTCCATGATCCCGGCACACAGGCGACGTCGCTGGTGTTGGACATCAACCCCGATCAACTGATCATCGATCGTCCGCAGGAATTGACTGATGTGGGCGGCACACTCTTCTTCACGAGCTATGACGACGGCTACTACAACCGCGAGTTGTGGATGAGCGACGGCACGGCGGCCGGCACAATGATGGTGAAGGATTTGGGGATCGATCCCGGGCCCGATGGGACACTGGGGACGGCGGATGATGATGCCACGGTCAGCTCCAATCCGTCTTATCTGACGGAGGTCGACGGCCAACTCTTTTTCGTCGCCGAGGACTACGAGTACGGAATCGAGTTATTCAAGAGTGATGGGACCGTCGCGGGAACCTTGATGGTTGCGGATCTCAATCCCGCTGGCTCATCGTATCCCTACGATCTGACATCGTTCGAGAACCAGGTGTTCTTTTCCGCGATCGCAGCAGGGAATGAACGTCACGTTTACCGTTCCGACGGGAACGCGGTGACATTTGTGGCGGACACGACCAATGGGTTGGGCAGTTCGAGTCCCTCTGATTTCGAAGTGGTCGGAGGCGACCTGTTCTTCTCCGCCAACGGAGTGGTTCCAGCGACGACTCTCGAGGTCGACTTGCCCGAGATCACCGCAAATAACTCGACGAACTTTTTCGCCGGATTGGTCGCCGAGACGACTTCGAATTCCAATGGAACGTTGTCATTCTTCGGCGGCACACAGACTTTCAATGCCGTCAATCAGGGCGGTAGCAACGACGGGCCTGGTTGGGTCAGTAGCGGTTCGCGCCCGGGAGCATCGGGGGTCGAACTCTCCAATATCGCTGTCGGGGATCTTTACATCCAAACCATCGGCGCATCGGAACTGACGGACTTCTTCTGGGAGTGGACGATCAGTGATCCGGGCGGGCTGACCAACATTTCGTTCGACGGTTTTGCGTCGGGAAACCAAATGAACAACGAGGCCAACGAGGGTTTGGTGTTCGAGTTGTTCCTCAACGGGTCGACGACCCGGACTTCTTTCATCGAGATCGATGGAAGCGTCGGTGAAAGTGGTGGAAACAAGAACGGCGACGCGCTGGACAACTGGTACGGTGCACGCGACGACATGAACCTGAGCCTGCAAGACGCGGGCGGCGCGACGATTACTTCCGCGACGATCCGCATGTCGATGGGCGTGATCGACGGAAACGGTGTCTTCCAGCAACGGATTCCCGATGGAGGCAGCGAGGCGTTCTTGGTGAACGCCCAGCTGACGGCGGACCTGGGCGCGAACACGACGATCTTCAACGATGCCGGCCGCGAGTTGCACAAGATTAGTGGCGGCACTCTCGCCACCGAGATCGTGTCCGACATCATGCCCACGGGCAGTTCCGCTCCGACTCAATTGACCGCGGTCGGTAACAAGTTGTTCTTCGAAGCCGACGATGTGACCGGCACCGGGCGGGAACTATGGGTCTCCGACGGAACCGAAGCCGGGACGATGTTGGTCGTGGACTCCTTGCCGGGTACCGATCTTTACGGGGCGCCGTTGGACGGTAGTCCGACGTTGCTCGGTTCGATCGGCGGTGACTTGCTGTTCACAACCACCAATGCGAATCGTGATCGCGAGCTTTGGGTCGCAAACGCGGCGTCGATGACGGCTCAAGAGATTGCGAACATCAACACGGCCACGGGCGACGCCAACGCGCAGCGGCTTCAGCCCGACGGTGATTTGATTTACTTCTCCGCCAATGACGGGCTCAACGGGGAGGCGGTTTGGGTGGCTGACACGGCGGCGGGTACAACGACCTTGTTGGAAGACATTTCACCTTCGAGCACCGACCGGATCCTCGGGCTGACTTTGGTCGAGCCAACGGGCTTCTTCGGGCCACAGGTCATGTACTTCAACAATTCGCTCGGCACGACCGGCGGCGTCTACATCACAGCGCCTGACGGCACGACGACCCAGTTGTCAAACCTACGTCCGGTGGAACTCAATGCCGACGGCGACATGTTCTTCGTCAGCGGGTCGGAGATCTACTTCGTGACCGACGACGGGATCAACGGTGAAGAAATCTGGGTCACCGATGGCAGCACTACCGCAACGCTAGCGTTCGACGTCAATGCCGGTGCGGCGGGCAGCAACCCACGCGAGTTGGTCGAGTATCTCGGCGACCTGTATTTTGTCGCCACCAGCGCGAACAACGGACGCGAGCTGCACGTCATCTTCGGTGATACCCCGGTCATCGTCGAAGACATCGATCCCGGTTCCGACTCGTCGAATCCATCCAACTTGACGGTGAGCGGAAACACGCTGTTCTTTACGGCGAGTGATGGAGCGGGCGGTAGCAACACCGGTCAGGAGCTTTGGTCTCACACCAACACCGGCGTCACGAGCTTGGTGACGGACATTCGAAGTGGCGGAATCGGATCCAATCCCACCAACTTCGCAGACATTAACGGAGTGCTTTACTTCTCGGCCGACAACGGAACGGACGGCGTCGAGCCGTTCCGAGTGACGGGGCCGAACAGTGTCGTGCAGGTCGCCGACATCAACCCGACGGGAAGCTCGAATGCGGGTAACTTCCTGTCGGCACTTGGTTCCATCTATTTCTCGGCCGATAACGGCACCGACGGATCAGAGCTTTACGTCACCGATGGAACCCCCGGCGGCACGCAGCAAGTCGCGGACGTACAGCCGGGAGCCTTTGGAAGTGATCCAGTACCGTTGTTCGATACCGGCCAACGATTGTTGTTCAATGCCTCAGGAAGTGGCGTCACGGATCGCGAGTTCTGGTCGACCGACGGATCGATCGGAAACGCGTTGCAGGTCGAAGACACCTATCCGAGCGAGTTCTTCGGTGCTGATCCAGAACAGATCATTCCGATCGGCGACAAAATTTTCTTCATCGGCGAGAACGGGTTGTCCGGCCGTGAACTCTTTATGCTCGAAGAACGCGATTTGGTGATCAGCGATGTGATCGTCGGTGGCGATCTTGACGAACTCGTTGGGGCGACCCAACGCTCGACCATTGATCTTGTTCGTGTCGTGTTCGAGGGTCGTGTGGATGTCCCGAATTCGGCGATCACGCTTCGCAATCGAAACACGGACACCGTTTTGACGTCGGTCATCTCGAATGTCGTGTACGACCCGACCGCGGACCAGACGGTCGTCGAACTCACGTTCGGTAGTGGGCCGTCTGTGCGGGACCGAGATGTCGCCGGAACAACGGGGCTACGCAATGCTCTCGAAGACGGGAACTACCAACTGACGCTCAACGGTGCTCAGGTGACCGCTCCGGTCAGTGGTGTCACGCTGGGAACGGACTTTGAGTTCGGCACTCAGGAAGCGGATGACTTCTTTGCCCTGTTCGGTAACACCGACCTGGATCGAGATGTCGATGGGCAGGACTTCGGTCGCGCCGCTCAGACATTCTTTAGGACGTCGCCGGATCCGGATTACAACCAGGACTTGGATTTTGACGGCGATTTCGATTTCGATGGCCAGGACTTCGGAAACTTCGCGAACCGATTCTTGAGCAGCCTTCCCTTTGTCTAGGCCGAATTGACGCAACGTAGGGTCTTGCGAGCTTCTTGCAGGACCCGATGCATGTTCACCCCGCGTTCGATCGCCGATCCGACATCACAGCCCGATCAAATTCGCCGTTGGCGATGCGGTCGGATCGTGATGCGGGGTGGACAGCTTGAGCGAATCGAGCGGCGTTGGTTTTGCGGCAGTGTTTCGGTGGCTCAGGTTTGGTGGCAGAGCCGGTATGGGCGTCCGGACGATGACCTTTGTTGGCTCGACTATCACCAGCCCATCGGGATGCCCGCGTTCTTGACGTTGGACTACATCCGTAGTGGTCGTCAGGCGGGTTATCAGTCCTTCCTTGGCGCGTGTCACGTGTTGGATGAGATCGCCAGGATTCGGGGCACGCTCGCGATTGTGGCTCACGTTTCCACCGAGAGCATTTCGGATCGGCTCTTGGAAAGGCTTGGCTGGGAACGACACGCAAAACAGTGGGCAGGACGTCATTGGATCCGTCGGTTCTATGACGGCTATCCTGAGTCGGTGGTCGGACGCTATCTTGCCTGAGTGTGGCTGTCCGCGGCCATGTTCGGCTGCTTGAGACGCCAGATGAATTTTCTTTCTCACGCCCTGCCCTACCTCGATCAGCCATTGCTGGCGGTCTGCACGGCAGTCCCGGATTGGCTTAGCGTGGTCGATCGAAAGATTCGCGCACGAGAGCGGATGGCGCTCGCGGTTCTGGACGCAGACGATGAATCTTTGCGAAACGTCGCGGAGGGAATTCTGGCGCACATTCGAGACGACCGCTGGTTCCATGGGACTCAGGCTTTCGCGGAGGTGAACCTGCGACTTGCCGTCGAGCTTCGTGACCGATTACCAGGAGATCGTGGTTTTCGCCCCATGTTCGTGGGGCACGTTCTGATCGAGGTGTTGCTGGATGGGTTTTGGTTGCGCGACGAGCCCGATCTTGGTGAACGTTACTACGCGTTGGTGGAGGATTGTCCGGCGGAGACGATTCAGCGGTGCGTCAACGAGATCACCGGCAAACCCACCGAGCGATTGGTGCCGACGATCCAGCGATTCGCCGCGGCGCGTTTCTTGTTCGACTATCTCGACGACGAAAGGTTGTTGTTCCGGCTCAATCAAGTGATGAATCGGGTCCGTTTGGCGGAACTTCCCGAAGCGATCCTGCCGTGGATTGCGGATGCTCGCGACTTGGTAGAATCTCGCCGCGAGCAGTTTTTGACACCACCCAACGGGAAAACGAATTTCCCTCCCTTCCCCAGGAATCTCGATCAATGAAGTACGGCATGAATCTGCTGCTTTGGAGCGGCGAAGTCACCGAGGATTTGTATCCGGTCTGCGAGCAGCTCAAGGCGATGGGGTTCGATGGCGTCGAGATTCCGATGTTTAATCTCGATCTTGACTATGCCGGTTTGGGAAAGCAACTCGATGCGATGGGTTTAGCTCGCACGGCGGTGACGATTCGAGGTGAAGAGGACAACCCGATTTCGCCGGATGATTCAGTCCGCAAACGCGGCATCGAATTGACGAAAAAGACGCTCGACCAATGCGCCGCCGCCGGCGTCGAGACACTCGTTGGGCCCTATCATTCGGCGCTCGGCTATTTCAGTGGGGCGGGGCCTAGTGAAGACGAGTGGAAATGGGGCGTTGAGAGCATGCGAGCCGTCGCCGAACACGCCGGTGAAGTTGGCGTCCGATTGGGGGTCGAGGCACTCAACCGTTTCGAATGCTATTTTCTCAACGCACACGCCGATTCGGCGAGATTTGTTCGCGAGGTCGACCATCCCGCGTGTGGCATGATGTACGACACCTTCCACGCAAACATCGAAGAAAAGAGTGTCACCGAAGCGGTCACCGCGGGCGGTGACAAGTTGTTTCACATTCACATCAGTGAGAATGATCGCAGTACGCCGGGCAAAGGCGGCGTGAATTGGTCGGAGAACTTCGACGCGATCAGCAAGAGCGGCTACGACGGATGGCTGGTGATCGAAGCCTTCGGACTCGCATTACCAGAAATCGCGGCGGCGACCAAGATTTGGCGGCGGATGTATCCCGATGAATTGACGCTGTCCAAAGATGGTCTTGCGTTCATGAAAGATGAATTGGCGAAACGCTAATGACGGCCGCTCCTGAGTCTGGCGAAGACCAATCGAATGTTGAAGGAAAGGTCGACGCCGTCGTCTTTCTCTCCGGCGATCTGATGTTCGCCTCGCGTGTCCGCGCGGCTGCGGAAGCTTCGGACTTGGAGTTCCACTTCGGCGGCGCGGTCCCCGACATTAAGTCCGAGATCGCGTGGGTGATCGTGGACTTGGCGACCCGAAGTGGCGCGGTGGATGATCTCGCGGACACCTGCCGTGAGAAGTGTCCCGACGCGAAGCTCATCGCCTTTGGTCCGCATGTTCATGTGGCACGGTTAGAAAAAGCGCGTGCGGCGGGCATCCCCACGGTGCTCACCCGCGGGCAGTTTGACCGGGCGCTCGCAAGTCTGTTCTCGAGTGATGCATTGTCGGAGTGAATCATGCCAAGTGTGCTTACGATCGCCGCGCACCCGGAT
>JBCBLJ010000603.1:0-5283 GCA_038520195.1 Planctomycetota bacterium | reverse complement strand
CTTCACTCAAGGGATGCTATTTTGTTCCCGCGGCGCTAGTTTTGCTCGGGGAGACGAAGGATTTGGCGTCCGGTTTCCCCCGCCGGCGAGATCAATGATTCAACGACCTGCGTTCGCGTGCAATTCTCAAGACGGACGCCGTTCTTGGGGTAGTCGGCGATGGTGCAGCCATGAATGTTGATCTGATCCGAGTTGACGATGTCGATCGCCGCTTCGGTCGATGCACCGACGCCATTGAGCACGTTGCCCGTTAGCGTGCATCGCGAACAATTCGCGAGATGGATTCCCAGCCGCGCGCTCGCGCCGTCGCCGTAGTGGTAGCGTTCGTTGCGATCCATCACATTGCCGGACATCACGATTGCGGAACTGTCTCGGATGTGAATGTTGTGTTTGTAGCCTTTCCAGATCGTGTTACCGCTAATCGAAACGCCGCGGGTATGACGAATGTCAATGTTCACCTGAGTGTCCGAAAGCACGTTTCCGGAGATGGTGATGTTACCGTGTCGTCGTTCGTCCGCGAAAGCTCGCTTGGGACTCAGCAGGTTCATTCGAATATTGGCGGAGTCGGTCGCCTCGTGGGTGTGCTGAATCGTACAGCCGGTGATCGCGACTTCACCGATGGAGCCACCGGCCGCCTCGAGCAGGACGTTGGCGGTCGCGGGGCCTTCGCCCATGTTGGCTTCGATGTCACAACCGGCGATGTGGACATTGCGCACGTTGCCGCCCCGAATCACGATTCCACCCGCTGCGTTGTAGCTGATGTGGCATCCGGTAACGTTTGATTGGTGCAGATCAACATGGTCGTAGACGATGCCTGCGCCCCGATTCTCGTAGAGATGACAGTTACTGATGATGACGTTGCGATTGCGCTCGGCGAGGCGAATCGCGTCTCCGGTTCGCCGAATCGTGAGATTGCGAAGCGTCGGTTGCATCGTCCCAACCAGTTCGACACCATGGCAGTCGGCGTTGTCACCGATGATTTCGAGGTCTCGGATGGTCGGTGCGTTTTCTCGATCCCAAATCCGTTGCCGCACCGAGGACGGGTCCGCGGTGCCGTCGTGCGTGCCAATCAATCGGATCGCCGGACCTTCTCCGAGCATGACCAAGCGGGCACGTCCTTCGCCGTGAATCTGAATCGATCCGTGTTCGGCCAAGCGAATCTCGATTGTCTTTTCGAGGTAATGGATTCCGGTCGGGAATTCCAAGCTGCCATTTTTGTACACCGCCGTCGCCGGTATCTGCGGCTCCGCGGCGGTGAGTCCGAACGTGAACAGCAAAGGAATCGCGAGGGAGAAGACGCGGCGATGCAAGGGTCGAATCATGGCACTATTCGGTGGGAGAAGCCGGAGCCACCATCATAGCTCGGAAGGACTCGAACTTTGCGTCGGAATGGAGTCCCAAGAGTGCCGTCACTGTTCTCATGAGGATTTGAGGGAAGGGGCGTGGAGCGTCGAGCGCTAGAAAAGAAACAAGCGTTGACCTGGGTCAACGCTTGCGCGGTATCGGAAGTGGTTAGGAGCCCTCGGAAGCGACCCCCAAGAAAGAAGCACCACATTGCCCGATGCATGAACCGTCGTTAACGACTACGGGAGTTCGATGGTTTTGAGCGTCAACGTCTGATCGACTTCGACGATCGCGAGCGCCTGACTTTCGTTCAGTTTGTCCATTTGCTTGACATTGGACAACGAGGCGATGGTGTCAAACGGTTGACCCGCGGTACCGCCACCGGAGACTCGTTCGGTCAGCGTGGCTCGTTCTGCGATTCCGTCGGTGGTGATCTTCATCATTCCGCGAGCGGAGTTGTTCATCAGGATCGAGGTCTTGCCGTCTTTCTCGTACACAACCATGTCCAGAGGACGATTGCGGTTTCCGAGTTCGGCGACGGTCGCGCCCCGAACCTTTTCGGAGCCATTGAGTTGTTTGACGGGGAAGCGAACGAGAGGTGTGCATGTGAATCCGGCCAACACCGTCGGTTCGCCGTCGATCATCATCGGCAGGAAGGTTTGGATGGCGGGCGTTTCAACCCGACCGTGAGCGGCGTGAAAGATCTCGACGCTCGTCGCAACGCTGTTATCGCTAAACGGGAATTCAAACTCGATCACACGCGAGGGTGCGCGATCGGCCGAGAGTCCGGTCACCATGACTTTGCCATCGAAAAAGGCGAGATCGGTGATGGACGAGTCGCGCGGGTTGCGTCGACGTCGACCCTGCGGCGCATCGGCGGGTGCGTTAGCGAGTTCCTTCGAAGTGTTGGCGATCGAATCGAGCGGGAGTTCGGAGATGGTGTTCTCGCCGTCGATCTTGACCAATCGTATGGATTTCCCGTCGCTCACCGAAACGAAGGCACTCCCAGTTTCTGGATTGACGGCCAATTCACCGATCGAGACTTCGCCGGCAAGACTGAGCGAAGCGGCGATGGCCTTCGTCAGATTGGGGACGGACCGCTCGGTTTTGCTGCCTGCTTGGGAGTCTTCGGTCTCGATGGCGTAGAGCGTGGCGGCTTTGGGATCGCCAACCAAAAGCACACCGCCGGGAGCGAATGTCATCGGACCGATCGACTGCAACTCGATCGGCTCGGCGTTAGAGCGTGAGGCCATCAAGGCGACGAACCCGAGGGCCACGGCGACCTGAATTGATCGCGGGATTGAAACCGGGAGGCGAACGTTCATGACAGGTTTCCTGCAAAGCGAACGGAGGTGATTTCCAGAGCGTCCAGAATACCGGATGCGATCGGGGCGCGGCAGTTGTCGGTGAATCTGAAATCTGACGCTTCGACGACGACAGGACGGACTTTTGCCTTGGTCGTCGCCCTCCCCGCGTTTCCGATCACTTTCGCGTGGTCGAAACACGACCCTCCCATCCGAGAGGGTGAAGCTTATTGATTCCCACGACTAGAAAACGGCTGTTTTGGTGGTAAATCCAATGGTGGCGGAAGTATCCGATTGACAGCCCGTTTGCTCTGCCGCGCCGTCGGGGTTCGGATGGTCCACCTTCGGCGAGAATGATTACCCGTGGCCGGTGGCCAAAACAGGCCTCTGCGGTGAATCGTGCACCGGCCGGTGCGGCCCGCGATTCGGGACATCCTGTCCGTGCCAGACCTTGCTCCACATCCAACTGGGCATTTGGAGGTGGACGTGGGTAGACTGAAAGGAGAGTCCCACCGATTTGGATTTTCGCCCATTGCGAGAGTCTTCCCACCACTTCCCACCCGCCTGCCGCATGTCTCGTTCCCAGAATCCCGCCGTTCCTTGGATCAAGCGTGGCGCGTTGGTCGCGATCGTGCTTGCCGTTCTTGCGACGGCCTCCGCGATGGTCACGTCGACACTCGATCAAAAAGACGATTCGACGATCCTGACTCACACGGTTCGCCGCAGTGGTCTGAAGGTGGTCGTGACCGAAAACGGGACCGTCGAAAGCTCGAATAACGAGGAGATCAAATGCATGGTCAAGGGCGGTAGCACCGTCCTGTGGGTGATCGAGACTGGCACGATCGTCAAGCCGGGGGAGGAACTGGTGCGGCTGGATCAGTCTCAGATCGAAGACAATATCCTTGCGCAGCGGATCGTCTATGAGAGTGCGTTGGCGAACAAAATCACCGCGGAGAGTGATGTCGCCGTCGCGGAAAAGAGTATCACTGAATATCTCGAGGGCACTTACGTTGAAGAGCGTAGCGGCATCCAGAAGGAGATTTTCGATGCCGAACAGGAGTTGAAGCAGGCCGAACTCAACTACGAGTCTTCGGTTCGGATGGCCGCCAAGGGATTGATTAAGACGTTGCAGCTCGATGGCGAGAAGTTTGCGGTCGATTCGGCGCGCAAAGCATTGGAGCTGAAGCAGACGCAGCTTTCGGCGTTGGAGAAGTACAAGAAGGAAAAGGAACTCCAAACGTTGCGAAGCGATTTGCGCGCGGCCAAGGCGAGACTGGCTTCTTATGACGCTTCGCTACAGCTTGAAAAGGCCCGCTTGGATCGCGAGGAGCAGCAACTCGAAAACTGTATCATCCGATCCAAGATCGAGGGCATGGTGATCTTTCCTTCGATGGCCGATTGGAAGTCGACGCCGGACATCGAAGAGGGGGCGGTCGTCCGCGAGCAACAGACGTTGCTGGTGATTCCGGATGTGACTCAGATGCAGGTCAAGGTTGGGATTCACGAATCGAAGGTCGATCGGCTGCAAGTCGGCATGGAAGCTCGCATCGAACTGCAGGACCGAATGTTGAAAGGCAAGGTGACCGAGATCGCCGAGGTCACGAAGCCTGCCGGATGGTGGACCGGCAACTTGGTGAAGTACGACACGATCATCAAGATCGATGAAACCGAGGGTCTCAAACCCGGGATGACGGCGCTGGTGGATATCACGCTGGCGGACCATCAAGACGTCCTGTCGTTGCCCGTCGCCGCGATCCTTCAGGTCGCAGACAAGTATTGTTGCTGGGTGAAATCGGAGACCGGAGTGTCGCAGCGGATGATCAAGATCGGTGACACCAACGACGAGTTCACCGTGGTGACCGCGGGCTTGGTCGAGGGTGACGAGGTCGTCCTCAATCCGTTGGCGTATGTCGCCGACGCACAAAAGAACGCATTGCAGCCGTTGGCACCGACGCGTTCGCAATCCGGTCAAGAGTCCGTCATCAAAGATTCGGAGAAGGCTGCCAAGTCGAAGGAAGGAGCGGGTGGAAAGAAGAACGCCGCAGCCGGCGAGTCGACCGAAGCGCAGAAAAGTCGCAACACATGAACGGCAAGTTTCTGCAAACACTCAAGTTGGGCTTTAAAAGCCTTTTGCTTCAGAAGATGCGTTCGGCCCTTGCGGCGCTGGGCATCTTTATCGGCACGACCACGGTCATTTGGTTGGTCGCGATGGGAGAGGGCGTCAGTCACGACGCCCAGCAACAGATCCTTGAACTCGGTGCCAACAATATCATCATCCGATCGGTGGAGCCGCAGAGCAGCGAGGACGTCAACGAGCGGGTCAAAACGTATGGCGTCACTCGAGCGGACTACCGTCGGATTTTGTCGAATCTTCCAAGCATCGAGAGTTCGGTACCGATCCGTGAGTTGCGCCGTGAATTCATGGTGGGTGGACGACGCGTCGACGCCAAACTGGTCGGTTGCACTCCCGAGTATCTTCCACTGAACCGTCTTGAGATCGGGCGTGGTCGTTGGTTCAACGAACGTGATGATCGCGAAAACGTCATTGTGCTGGCCGAAGGGACCGCCAAACGACTGTTTCCCGTCGATGATCCCGTCGGCAAGAAAGTGCGAGTTGAGAGCGATGTGTATCGCG
>JBCBLJ010000754.1:0-4139 GCA_038520195.1 Planctomycetota bacterium | reverse complement strand
GCGGCGAGCATTTGACGGAGTTCGTCTTCACTTGCCGTCTCGGCGAGACGCTTCGTCGCCCAAAGGATCTGTTCGAGCTGTTTCCGAGTCGCCGCGGTTTGATCGAGGAAATCTCGAGATAGCGATATGGCAGGCGACACTCAAGATTTCCTCGATCAAACCGCGGCGACTCGGAAACAGCTCGAACAGATCCTTTGGGCGACGAAGCGTCTCGCCGAGACGGCAAGTGAAGACGAACTCCGTCAAATGCTCGCCGCCACGGAGGAGAACGCGCGTCTGAGCAGTGATCTCAACCAATTGCTACTCGACCTGCTGACGGCACGTCGACTCGAAAGCCATTCGGGACGCGCTCAAGAACGGCTTGCGGATGCCCTCGAAAACCCGACCGCCCGAAGTCAATCGGACCGCATGACTGGCTGAACGTTCACTCAAGCTCGTCGTCTCTCTGCCGCATCAACACCGTCTTTTGTCCGGCGAGAGTGATGGAAATCTGGTCTTCGCCCGAATCCATTTCGATCTTCCACTGGTCTTCGCTCGCGTTC
Source organism: Planctomycetota bacterium (assembly GCA_038520195.1). GTDB lineage: Bacteria > Planctomycetota > Planctomycetia > Pirellulales > Pirellulaceae > Stieleria. The sequence continues at coordinate 3,597 of JBCBLJ010000754.1, read as the reverse complement.
AAGCGACGAAACAAGATGCCCATCCTTTCACGGAGGGACGAAGGTTGATGATCGTTTTGCCAGTATCGGAGAGAAAGCGTTCCGTCGGAGATCGACCAGTCGCCCGCGAATTGACCGTCCCTGCTTCGGAACGTCCGATCGCCGCGAAATGAAAGCGCTTCAGACTTGCCCGCCTCCGACCAGCTACCCACCAACCGAGACTCCGCGGCCGATAGCGGCGGCGAGCTGCGTCCCGAAAGCGACACCGCGATCACCAGGACGGCAAGAGGCGCAATGCAAGTGAATGCGACGACGAAAGTCCGCTTCTGGCTGGCGCTTTCACTCAACGTTGTATCCCACAGGGTGCGGTGCCATCCCAAGACAGAAGTCCATCTCTCCAATCAGTTTGAGCGAGCTTGTGCGGGTGGCCCGCCTGCCTAAGCATTCGCCCAAACTCCAAACGCCGCTGTCGCATAGCACGTGACGAAAACAGTCAAGAACGTCAGCAATGAAACGACCACCGCCTGCATAAACGGAGACTTTGACACTCGCACTTCGCGAAGGCCGGTCAAAAGCAATCCGGACGTCGACACGAAACTGACGGCCCAGCCAACAACTTGCCAGTTGTTCACCACCGCCGGGTCGCAAATCATCATCGTCCCCCAACTAAGCCCCAGTAACTGGAGGCCCACGAATATCAGGAGTCTCATCTTGGCATTTCTCGTGGTCTCCGAACGCAGCACCGACTGGTCATGCAACGGGTCAGGGAGTTTGATCCGATGAAAGCTATTCCGCCGGGAGCTGAATCTCTTCGCCTGCGACGGGCTGCAACTTGATAAACGTACCGTCCATACCACCTCGCACTTCGGTGGTCGCTTGAATCTGGTCTCGTCTGCCGGAAAGCCCAACAGAACCGCCCGCTGAATAGGCCTCCAGCACCGCCCAGTTAGCGCGCTGGTCATGGTCTAACTTCACGATGGCGTTGGAGTCGTTCGCGACCATCGCGATCTCGGACTGCTTTGATGCATCGTGCATCCGGAACTGTGTGCTGTTACCGAGCTTCTTCAAGGTCGCCCGCACTTGGCCGGCTTCATCCACGAGTTGGAATTCGTTCGCGCGGATCAAGCGAGGAATTTCGGGGTTCGACTTCGCCCCGGCGAGAAGCACTCCTGCCATCACCACCACCGCGCAGAGGCCCGATGTACGCCAAAAGCGTAGTTCCTTTTCGATACGAACGAGGCGGCGTTCGAGGGCTCTTTCGTCGCTCATGATTTTCCTCCCAGGAAACGCTTAACGATCTGGATGACGCAATACGGTACTTTGATTGGCTTCTCTAAAGCGCGTCGTGATCGCTACCTCGACCCGCTTCCGAAGCCAAAACGCCCTGACTTGCGGACGTTCCCCACGTTTTCTTATTGAATTCGCCCGAGGTGCCCGGGGCGATCGTTAGCCATTTCCAATCGCCCTGATGCACCATTCGACCAACCATCGTGATCTGTCCGGTGTGGTAGGCAATGTGTGTGATCGCGCGTTCGAGTGCCTGCGGGATGGTGTGTGGTTCGCCCCGAACGTAGATGATTTGTTCAATATTGGTTTCATCGATCAAATCGAACGCGGACTCGAGTTTCTGCCAACCCGCATTGAAAAACTCAAGCAGCGATTCTCGATCGCCCGCCCAATCCTCGAACTCGGTGTCCCGCTGACGGTCTTCTTTTTCCCCGTCGGTCGTCAGAAAATCAGACCAACGGCTGCGCAGATTGCCACCCAGGTGCCGCAAAATGTTCGCGACTGAATTGAATCCACTCGCCGGACGAGCCATCAGTTCAGCGTCCGTCAGTTGATCGACCGTCGCGTCGATCATGCGTCGATAGGACACGAGCGAATCATGAAGAGCTGCAAACCAGGTGGAGTTAGAGTTCATTGAGTCGCCTCGCAAGGTCAAGGGTTGTCCGCATGTGAAGGGGTGCCGGCGTGTGAAGGGGTGCCGGAAGCGCACGAATCCGTTGACGTGAACCCATTCATTCTAGGGGTTCCGCTGCGATTCGTCGCTGGTTTTTGGAGCAAAGAAACAGCCTACCCCCACAGGACTCCACGTCGGTGAAGCCTGCATCACGCTTCCGTGTTGGTCGCGATATAAACCCAGCCGTTGCGTTTGTTCAAGATGTAGAGTTCACCGTCGGGCCCCTGCCCAAACCGAAGGTCCGCGCGGGTCTTTCCCGCCGACAAGACCGTCGCGAAATCAGGCTCATCATCAAGCACATCTTTGAGTGAACTTCGAACGAGCGGCAACGTCTCCGGATCGTCGTCGTGATCGAAGAGGATCGTCAGCTCTTGCGGCGTCAACCACGAGAGGTCGTCGGGGCTGGCTCGATCCGGGTCTGATGCGTCCAACGTCGTCACTTGATCCAACATTTGACCGTCGGTCACAAACTCAGCCAAGATGAACTGGCCGTCGAGCGCCGAAGAGCCATTGGCGATGACATGACCGCCGATGATGGCTTGCCCCACAAACGACTCGCCCGGCACACCCTCGTGCCCCAAGAAACTGACCGGATAAACGTAGCCGTTGTTGGCTTCATCGCTGGGAAGCGGTTCGACGCCGTTGATGAAACCCTGTTCGCCGATGTGCACAAAAACTCCCTCGCGGTCTGCCCATCCATAGTTGCCGCCTTTGACCACCAAGTTGATCTCCTCGACGTTGTCGCGACCGATGTCCGTCACGATCAAGTGCGCGACACCATCGCTACTCTGGGCGAACGTCAAATTGTGCGGATTACGGAACCCGAGTGCGTAAACTTCATCGGGAAACGACGCGTCCCCAAGGAACGGATTGTCTCCCGGGATGCTGTATTGATCGCTCGACGTCGGCAGTGGATCGATACGCAGAATCTTCCCGAGCGCGTCGTTGTTCTGCCCATCACCCACGATCGCCGATTGAACGCTACCGTCCCCGTGGCCAATGTAGAGCAAGCCGTAGTCCGAATCGCCCACGGCCGCATACGGATTGAAGGTCATATTCTGGATCGGGTGATCGGGTTCGATCATTCCGACGCGAAACAGTTCGCGATAGCTGTCCGAAAGCACGACGCCCGTCGCGAGATCAATGGTCCATTCCGCCAACACATTGTCGACGGGAACCGGGTCTTCTGGATCGCTCAGGTAGTTGAATCCGGCCGAAATCTCCGGACGTTCGCCGGTATACGCGACATAGAGTTTGCCGTTGGCGTCAAAGTCAGGGTGAAACGCAACGCTGCGTACCCCGAACAACGGACTCGAGTTAGCGACAACCAAGCCCGTGTTCTCGAAGACCGATGCGGCGACATCAAAAAATAGCCTCGCGCTCGATCGCCCCGCACCGTCGGTGACCAACTCGTAAATCTCTCCCTGCCCGTCGACGGCACCGTCGGTCACGACGAACGAACGGTCTCCAATCGTCGCAAACGAATTCATCCGTGGCTGGCGTCCATCGGCATCTCGCGGCAACTTCGCGAAGCGCCGTACGTCCAGCGTTTTGCCGGAAGGCGTAAGCTCGTCAGCCACGTTGGGATTGATCAAAGACTGCGATTGCTGATGCGAGTCGGTTTACCGGTCTCGGTTTCGATCACGGTCAACGCATCG
>JBCBLJ010000723.1:0-4318 GCA_038520195.1 Planctomycetota bacterium | reverse complement strand
TGATCGTCAGGCTACCCGGCGTGTCGTTCGGCAATACGTTGTCGGTAACGATTTGCGTCTCCGCTCCGGTCGAAAACAGCGGCGCATCAAACTTCAGATTCCCGGAACTTCCCGCTGATAGAGAGGTGTCGATGGTTGCACCCGGCTGAACTTCGATTTGCAGCCCCGCGAAAGTGACATCGGTGCCCGGAAGTGCAAAGCTCCCCACGATCAGCTTGTTGAACTTCGCGACGTCAAAGTTCGAAGCAAACTCGGCCCTGGCGTCGAATGAGGTCGACAGCTTTACCGTCTTCTTCCCCAGAAAAGTCTCTTCCGTAATCGTTTGGTACGTGACACCGTCGAGCCCCCATTGAACGGCGCCGCTGTTATCGGTTCGTACGTAAACATCGCCCTTGTAGCTATCGCTCACCAGAAATTTCAGGTCAATCGCGTCCGCGCCCGCATCCTGGAACGACAAATTGACCTCCCCGGCCAACAGCGTTCTGGACTCCAGTCGCTCCGTGAGGAGTTGCCGCCGGTTGCGTGTTGCGACTCGTCGAGATCGGTGTTTTGGTCGAAGGAACAAAGTCTGCACCTTGGCTAGTCGAAGTGAAAAGGGGCCTGCCGATTAAATATCAATCAACCCGTCGACATCTGGTTCGCGACGAGGAACACGCAGTGTCCAGCGACGAAATCAGGCCAGGGTTGGGAAACCGTTGCCTTAACGCTTGTGATGCGCGATTCGTCTTTCTGGTGAACATGCGGAACCTCAGCGGTGGAACCAGGAGGAGGAACCGGCGACGACTTGGTCACTCAGACGGGACGCACCGGTTCAGGCCTCGCTCCCCGCAATGCGACTCAATGCGTGCAATGCAGGCGAACGCCGGGCCTAGCCGTTGAAGCGCACAAGTGCGGGCGAGATGGACAGCCCAAGACAACGAATTTCACAAAAATGCGATTCAAGTTCGCTGGCAGGATCCTGCCAGGAAATTGCCGCACTTCGTTCGTCGAGTTCTGTCTCCGGCGCTGTACGGCACGACGCCTCGGTCTTGTCGGTTTGCGAGACGAACGACAGTCGGCGACAACCCGTCTCCCGTTCATATGGCGTCGCACTCGAAGAGACGCGGCCGAGGAAGGGCCTCGGCCGCGTCGGGGAGGGCGACCCGGGCTGAATGGATCGGCCTCACCCTTCAAAGATCGGCGAGGGCGGCACGATCGATCTTTGACCGGAGACGACGAATATCAGCCAAGTCACGTCGATTCTCGAAAACTCTCCGTTTTGGCGCTTGCCGTTGCACGGGTGCCCACCCAAACGTAGAGAGCGTCGCCGGACGCTGATGACGACATCGAATCAAAAGAAACCGTTGGATATCCTTGAGGGAGATCTCTTTCCAGACATTCCTTGGTAAATGCATCTCGATACCAACCCACGCGTCCGTCAGTTTGCTCATCCAGATCGTGAACAGTTCGCCGGTTTCATCCGATCCATCACGGATTCGTCGAGCATCTTCTGGGTCGTTGTGGATTTATTCTGCTGGCGCGTGTCGACAGGGCGGGAATGCCGATTCAGGGGATAGCGAGGGTGACTTAGTCGCACGTGACGCGGTGAGCAGTCGAGACCGCGATCATCGAAGCGCAGTTTCTACGGGTCGAGAGTCGTGAACAGTCGGCGGGCGAATTGGCCGTAGTCCTGACCGTCGACGTCGCCGTCTCCGTCGGAATCAAACAGCGGGTTGTAACCCTCCTGACCCGCGCTTTTGAGAAAGGAACTCGCCATACTTCCGTAATCTCGACCGTCCACATCGCGGTCGCCGTCGGTATCACCGAACAAGCGGAAAAAGTCATCGACCGCGTCTCCACCGGCGACGCCGTCGTTGTCCCCGTCGAACGAGTTTCCGGCGGCGTCACGGATCTTGGATGACAGAACGGTCAAACGGTAGTTGCCATCATTCAGTGAGCCACTGCCATCGACTTGCTCCCCGCTGAACGTCAACACGGCGCGTGTTTTGCCGTCGATCATCGTGGTTGTTGGATCGTTGAGCGTCACCGTTGTGCCGGACTTGGTCGCCAATACAAATGCCCCGGGATCCAGGATCACTTCGGAATCAAAGTTGACAGTGATCGATCGAATGAGACTCCTCTGAGCCGATCCGTCCTCGTAGTCGATCGATGCGACTTGCGGGCCAAGGTTGTCGACGGTGTAGGTTTCGTCGATCTGGGGTTCGCCTGGCACAAGCGGATTACCCGCGTCGTCAGCGATATCGTTGGATTCCGAGATGTCGATTCCTACAACTCCATTGAAGATCGCCAAGTCCCCGCCTGAGACGGTGATGTCAAAGGCGACATTCCCGCCGACAGGAGCATCGTTGTCGAAAACGAAGTCAGTGATCGTCGCGGTCGTGCCACCGGATACGATGAAGTCGCTGGCATCTATGTTTCGTGGGTTTCCACCGAGTTCCACTTGGAAAACAAGTAAATCTTCGTTGGTGGATTCTTCAGCGGGCGTTTCTCGTGTGAAACTGACCAACGCAGGAGCAATATTGTCGACGAGATAGTTGTCGCTTCCAAATGATACGAGAGAGACTGCACCGTTGGCGCCGACGATGTCATGGCTGTCAATATATGAGACTGAAACCCACCCATTGAAGTCTGCGAGGTCCCCACCGGACACGGTGAGATCATAGGTTTGCCCGTTGACGGGTGTAACACTCGTGACCGTTGCGGTTGTGTCGGGTCCGCCTGAGTTGGGTCGAACGACAAAGTCACTGACATCGACATTGGTAACGTCCTGACTAAATGTCGCTCGAAACATCAATGTATCGGCGTTAGTAAACTGGGATGAAGGAGTCTGCCGAGCGAATTCAGCTGTCGTGAGGTTCACAAAGTAGGGCTCACTGGATAGGCCCGCTGAAGAACCGTTTCCGGCGAGGTCCATGAACGCGAACTCGGAGAATGAGAACGTCACGTCCAAAGCGAGTATGCCGACGTAGGTCGCCAAATCTCCCCCGGATACAGTCAGGTCATAAGTGCGGGCATCGACCGCCGCTAGGTTCGTGATGGTTGCCGTCGTTTTCGGGGTCACGGAGAAGTTCGCGATGGAGAAATCGTCGATTTCAACATCAACGACGTCCTCATCGAAGACGGCCCGGAAGACCACACTGTCTGCATCGGTGTGCAAGTCCGTTGGACTGTGCCGCGTAAAGTTCTCCATCCGTGGACCAATGTTGTCCACGGTATAGGTCTGATTGATCGATGGCTCACCAGCCACCACGGAGTTACCGAGTTGATCCGCGATGTCGTTTGAATTCGCGACGTCCAGGCCCACGACACCATTGAAATCGGATAGGTCACCGCCGCTGACGCTGATGTCATAGGTTCGTGCGTCAACGGGCGTCACGCTCGTAATCGTGGCCGTCGTGACAGGATGGTCGGAATCTCCGGAAACCTGGAAGTCGGTGGCATCCACTCCAGTTGCATCTTCGTCGAACGAGGCTCGAAAGACCAACGAGTCTGCGTTGGTGAATCGCCCCAACGGAGTCTGTCGCTTGAGCGACAACAACTTGGGCGGCAGGTTATCCACGCGATACGTTTCGTTGATGTTGGGAATTTCGTCGTCCAACGAGTTGCCGACGAAGTCGGTGACATCATTGTCATTGGCCAGACTCAGACCAACGTTTCCGTTGTAGTTGGCTAGGTCGCCGCCAGAAACGGTGACATCGTAGGTTCGGCGGTCAATCGTTTCGACGTTGGTTGCCGTTGCAGTCGTCAAGGGGTTCGATCCAGTCACCAGGAAGTCGGGCACGTGGACGGCGAGAACGGACTCGTCGAAACCAACTCGAAACACCAAAGTGTCTGCGTTGGTGTCTTGGTTGGCAGGTGTCAAACGCGAAATGGATTGAACCTTTGGATCAATGGTGTCCACCTGATAGGTCTGGTCGGTCGATGGCTCCAGACCAGGTAATGCATTGCCGAACGCATCTAGAATGTTGTTTCCACCGGCCACATCCAGGCCAACTGTGCCGACAAAGTTCTCCAAGTCGCCACCAGATACTTCGATGTCAAAACTTCTGGCGTCGATCGGCGTCACTTTGGTGATGGTGGCCGTCGTCGATCCGTTCACCGAAAAGTCACTTGCATCGACATTGAATACGTCTTCGTCGAACGTCGCACGGAACACGAGCGTGCGCGCGTTGGTGGACTCCAGAATGGGACTTTGGCGGGCAGAGCTGTTCAACACCGGGGCGGTGTTGTCAACGGTGTAGGTTTCATCGATCGGCGGTTCGATTGGACGAACCTCATTGAATGCCAAGTCGAAGATACTTGATGCGTCAGCTAGATT
>JBCBLJ010000161.1:0-12897 GCA_038520195.1 Planctomycetota bacterium | reverse complement strand
TGCATGGGTTTGCGTTGCCATTTTGGTTGTGACCTCCGCGGTCGCAAAAGCGGAGCGGGTGCACCCCGTTTCGGTGACTCAAGCGAACGCGTATGCGACACGAGAGTCGCTGGACGTGAAGGTCCAAGTCTTTTTAGAAGACCTGTTTCTTTTTCATGATCTAAAGCCGAACGACCAGGACTTTCTCGAGCCGGACATTCTCGCGGCCGGGGTCTCCAAGCACAGAGAGTTTTTGCTGCAGAAGTTCGTGATCCGCGACGTTGCCGGAGAACCACTACTGGGCCAGATGACCGAGGTGGACCAGACCGAGTTGCCGGAGGAGGGCGTCGGCTTGGGCGAACTGATGGCCCACACGCTCGTGTTCCATCTTCGCTACGAACTACCGAGCGAGCCCGAGTTTCTAACCATCAGTCAGAATTTCACGGACGCCGACGGTCTCATTCCATCGGAAATGAACCTCACCGTCTTTCAAGAAAATGCTGGCGAAGTGTACACCGCGACGTTGAAACCAGACCAACCGGTGACCGTCCGACTGAATTGGAATGCCCCGCCACTATCCGCGGAGGCCTCGCAAGAAGAGCGCGAGAAGTGGGAGACCAAGCGAAAAGAAGAAGCGTTGGGCATCACGAGTTACAGTTCCGTTTACTCGTTCCTCTATATCGATGATTACGAAGTTCGCCACGAAATCCTCATTCCATTGCTGACACTCGAAGAGAGCGTCCTTGTCGCACGCGACGACGATGAGTTTCTCGATCTCGATGAACAGGACGCCGCGCGGCAGCAAATCGAGGCGTTTTTCAAGACAGGAAACCCGATCGAAATTGACGGAGCTCTCGTCACTCCGACGGTCGACCGATGTGACTTCTACGGCTTGGACTTCAAGGATTTCGCGAAACAAGCGGAAAGCAAACGCGTCAGCTTAGCGAGCGCCCGCGTCGGCATCATTCTCTCGTACAAGCTCTCCCAGCCAGCGCAGACGGTTGGTCTGACATGGAACCGCTTCAACAGTTATCTCTGGACCATCAACATGGTGGTCTTTGCGTTCGAGGAGGTCTCTAAAGCAACGCTGTCGCGGCTGGGTTCGGACAATGAGTATCGTTGGGAAAACCCGGGGCGACCCCGTCTCGAGCCGATCGATTCGGTAATCGCAAACGTCGCGCCACCTCGCGAGTTTTCGTTGCCCGCGTTGTCAGTCGCTTGTCTGGCTTTGATCCCGGCCGCATTGCTCGCCGTCGCTGTCCGATGGTTCAGCCCGCGTGCTTGCGGCCTGTCGGTGGTCGGTTTGCTTGTTGCCGCGGCGGTCGGCTGGCCCTTTGTTCGTGTGCGCGTATCGGATCCGTTGCATTCCGCGTCAGAGGCCTCGAACCCGGAAGTCGATTCGGCATTCGCATCACTGCACGCAAACATCTATCGCGCATTCGACTACCGCGACGAAGAACAAGTCTACGACGCTCTCGCCAAGAGCATCGATGGCGAACTGCTACAAACGGTGTATCTTGAGATCCGCCGCGGACTCGAGATGCAAGAACAAGGGGGAGCGCTTTCGCGAATTCGTGAAGTCGCGATCCTCGAGGGTGGCAAAGAGAAACCAGCCTATGAGCGTCCGCCGTCCGAACACGGGCGTCACGTACGCTACCGCAGCCGATGGAACGTGGCGGGGACCGTCGAACACTGGGGGCATATCCACGCCCGCACAAATCAGTACGAAGCGATTTTCGATCTCGAAACGCGCAACGGTCTTTGGAAAGTAACGGGCATGGACTTGCTAGAGGAAAAGCGTCTCAACTTTGAGACAACCCTTCGGTCGCTCTGACTCGGAGGGGTCGTTTGAAGTCTTCATTTTCATTCACTCATGCGGGAATCAATATGAAAAGTCTCTTTGGCAATTCTTTCGTCGCACCGATGATGGTTTTTGCTTACCTCCTGGGATCGGTCGACGCTCTTGCAGCAGAAAACAGTGCCGCAATCGTCGAGCGCGTTGGGAATGACATCGAATACTTGGCATCGGATGAGTTGGAGGGTAGGGGACCGATGACCAAGGGCTTGCAGAAAGCCGCCGAGTACATTCGCGACGAGTTCAAGAGCGTGGGGCTGGCCAGCGGCACCGAGGATGGAAGTTTCATCCAGCCATTCACCATCACCGTCGGTACCGAACCGGTGATGCAGAAGACATGGCTGGTTCTGCGAGGACCCGACGGGCAGGAAATGAAGTTGGAAGCGGGCGAACAGTTCCAACCGATGGCCGTTGGCGGCAACGGGAGCGTTCAAGCGGAACTCGTCTTTGTCGGCTATGGCATTTCTGCCGAAGAACAGAACTACGACGATTACAAAGACATCGACGTCGAGGGCAAAGTCGTCCTGATGATTCGTCGTGAGCCGCAACAAGATGACGACCAGAGCGTGTTCAATGGCAAGAACACAACCAGCCATTCGTACATCCGAACCAAGTTGCAGGCCGCAACTCAAGCCAAAGCGGCCGGCATTGTGATGGTCAACGACCCTTTCAGCACCGAAAAGGACGACAAAGATCAGCTTTCCAAGCCCGACGGATTCGGCACCAATGGCGGCGCCGGCGTTCCGATGGCCCACATGAAGCAAGACGTCGCCAATCAGTTACTCGGCGTCTCGCCGATTGAAGCCGGCGATGGAAAAAAACTGAGCACCATTGCTGGGATTGAGACCGCGATCGACGAAACGCTCGAGCCGTTGTCACAGCCACTGAAGGGTTGGACCGCCGAACTCGAATTCGCCTTCGAAACGATTGACGCGAGTGTCGGAAACGTCGTCGGTATCCTCGAAGGCGAGGGCCCGCTGGCGAACGAGACGGTAGTCATTGGGGCACACTACGACCATCTCGGATACGGCCCCTTTGGTTCGCGCCGACCGGGCGAGAAGGCCGTGCACAACGGTGCCGACGACAACGCCACTGGTACTGCGGCGGTCATTGAACTTGCACGACGTTTCGCGAGTCGAGACCAGAAACCGCCACGCCGCATGGTCTTCGTTGGTTTCACCGGTGAGGAGCGCGGGCTACTGGGCAGTAATTATTACATCGGTAACCCCCTGATCCCATTGGAAGATACCGTCGCAATGGCAAACTTTGACATGATCGGCAACCTCCGGGAGGGAGGACTCCAGGTAGGCGGCGTCCGAACCGGCAAGGAGTTCGCGGGGCTCGTCGACAAGGTCGTGAATGAAGGATCACTGAAAGTGAACACGTCCCTGCCCATGGGAGGCAGTGATCACTCGGGCTTTTATCGCAAAGGCATCCCCGTGGTCTTTTTCCACACGGGTCTAACGGACCTCTACCATACGCCCGATGACGACTTCGAAACGATCAATGTCGACGGCGTTGTTCAAACGATCGATTTCGCGGAACGGCTGCTCGATGAGTTTGTCGCGATGCCTGAGCGACCGGAGCACGTTGAGGGCGTCGGGCGCAGGCCGCGGCGTCGCGGTGCGATGGCTTATCTGGGCGTCGTCCCCGACTACTCCGCCAACGAGGAAGGCCTCCTTCTCACGGAAGTCAACGAGGATGGCCCAGCGGCTAAGGGCGGCTTAAAAGCGGGCGACATCATCACCAAGTTTGCCGAAACCGAAGTCGCCGACATCCAAGGCCTTTCCGTCGGGCTGCGAAAGCACAAGCCGGGCGAGAAGATTGAAATCATCGTCCAGCGCGATGATGAAGAAGTGACGCTCGAAGTCACGCTCGGCAGCCCTCCCCAACGAGGACGCTAAAGGATCACGCTTCACCGCCATCTCCCGAAGCCCGCTGGTCACCCAGCGGGCTCCGTTCGTTTGTTGGCGCGTGTCGCTATCTGTGAGGGAGCACTTCAATAATTTGGCAAGGTCTCCTCCAAGAACGCAAGAAGCTTCTTGAATTCAACAAGATCTACGGAACTTGGATAATGGGCGAGGCATCTCTCTGCCCTTGGAGTGCCCTCACCAGGAGGTAAGCCAAATACCCATTGGCCAGAACCATCAATCTTGTAGGCGGCGATGAGGCGATACTCTTCGTGTTGCACCATTTGATTGTGTGCCACGACGATGGCTCGCTTACTGGTATCTTCCCAGACTGGGACCTTCGAAACCTCAATCACCTCGAAGGTGCGACCAACAACATCGGGCAAGTCGCGGCGAATCTGCCCGCGAATCCGCAAGACGCTGCTGGGCCACCAGCATGCCAAAACGACTGCGGCAACGGCCACTCCAGCTAGCAGTCCTCGAATCGTGAACTGAAACATCGTTGTCGACCCGATGGTCGGTCCCACGCGAAAAAGGTGTCAGGACTGGCCAGCAATCATTCACCGAGCTTGGTCGAGTAGCAAAATGTTGCGCCGGTTGCGGGCACCTCGTTGCGTCGAGTGAAGCGGCGACAAACGATCCCCTCGGCCAATTCTTCAAAACCGTCGTGCATACTCGAACAGCTTCGATCTCTTCGAACAACCCGATTTACTTTCTATCTGGCACACGACTTGCGTCCCGCTGGCTCCAGCACGGCGCATCTGACCTTGGTGCGTTGAATACCGAGTTTCGAGCGGAGCAAAAAATGACCGGACGGTTTTTCCATCGCAGCGGCGGATTCTAACTCTCTGTGTACGCTTCAAGCGACGATTTCGAACACCGTTCTTATACGCAGCCTGCAACACTCGATACTGGGCGTGTGGCGAGCACTTACCCAGGCGGGAGTCCCACCCGCTAGTCAATCAGACCTTGCCAGTCCGCACGTGCACCACATGGTTCGTCGTATTGTAGCTGGCGTCAATCATACACCACGGAATGGCGACTCCAAACCGAAGAAAAGTCGGACGAAACGGCAATGAATTTCAACGTCAGCCGGTTTGTCCAGCAGCGCCATCGCGTCGTCTCGTCGTTGAAGTTGCAAGTTTGATTGCCAGGCGTGCGTTCCGATTCGAATCACATCCGTCCCGCCACACATGACAACGAATGCGGCGTCGATGTCCGAGTCGTAGATGTGAAGTGTTAGTTCGCAATGCGACACACCATAAGTCCAGAGGCGAACTGGAAATCCCTGTGAGCGGGAAAGTTCCGCCTCAATCTCCCGGTCGTCATGAATCCAACGTGAATCAAGCGTTTGAGGCGGTCCATAACCGAGAAGAATTACGCGATCGCGGTCCGGTTGCTCGCGACCGCAATGCCCGCAGTATGGTTGGTAACCGAGGTGTTCAGAACGACAGTGAACGCACCGAAACGTACTAGGATTAAAGGGAAAGCCGTACGGCATTTTTGAGCAAGATGGTTGTCGTTCAGGTAGCCATTGCGCATTGGTGTATCGACAAAGTCAATTGGCACGACGAACGTCGGCCGTCACCGGGCGGCGAGATTGAAACTAACCATCAGGAAACGCGCTGACGCCGCTCCGGTGCACGGCATGGTTCCCCGCGTCATGGGTTTTTCGCTTTGATCTTCTCGCGGTGCGTGACAGTGCCACCACATTTAGAGCATTCCGTTGGGGCACGGTCAATCAGGTCTTTTAGCCAGAAGATGTTCCAAGCAACCGAGCTCTCAAAATCTCCTAACGGGCCATCGGAGAATCTGGCGCGAGTTTCAGGCTTGATCACAGGGTTGAGTGCGACCAAGTTGCTTGTCCAATCCAAAATCTGTTGCTTCTTGAAATCACAGCCAGCGATGTCGTGAGCGAAAGAGTTCCTGATCTTGCGGACGTCGTGCAAGCTTTTGAGCGTTGCATCGGGTATCAATTTCATGCGGTGAGCGATGTCAATCTTCGCGCTGAACGTTCCGAGTGGTGCCCTTGCACCGTCAAACAATGAATCTTCTTTGTTGCTTGATGGCGCGAGATTGATGGCGAGCAATTTGCGAAGCAGTTCGTCAAGGTAGCAACCCGAGAGGATGACCTTTGCCCGCGTGCTTTCAAGTTTGATTGATTCCTGAAAGTGGTTTGACCATTGCCAAGAACGGTCATCGTTGATACTGGCATGTTCCGTCATGGCGTTGGATTGTCTTAGTCGGGGAACGTCGCGGTTCAGCGGATTCGCGCCCGACCGTCTTCCATTGTCGAACACCGAGAGCGCGAATACCGATGCAACCGCTGGTTATTGGCTTGTCTTCCGGCGGGCGTCCTTACGGTGCGTCAGGACATCCCGCAAAACGTAACCAATAGTGTAGCCGACCAAAGTTGGACGGCGTGTCCAGTACACCGAGCACCTTTCGGGCTGCGATGCGGTGGACTGTGAACCGACACTAAAGCGTCGATCCGTGGTAACCAAAACCGCGACAAGCCGCAGAGTTTGGTTTGAAGCACGGCGAAACGCCGCGCTCTACTTGACGGTTGATCAACACCGCCAAGGTTGGCTCAGCAGACTTAATCCAAGGGACTCAATCCGCTGAACCGCGACGTCATTGGAAAGGCAAGGATGCCGTCCAATAACGGTAGACATCACGGGGGACGGGGAGTTGACTATCCATTGCGAAAAACGCCGCAAGCCGTCCTCCTATGCATGCCATGGTTCTGTGCTCTTTGCAGCAGAGTAGGTTCTACTATCAATCGAATGATCCGGCCTCAGCATCATGTGCGGTTCCGTTCAAAGGATCAATCCATCGCCCGTTCGTCGCACGAGCAAGTGCCCGCACAGTTTCTTCGAGCATCGCGTACCCGGAGTCGTCTGCACTAATCGGTTCCAGCGAGACGCCAGCGACGTGAGCACCGAAACCATCGAGCGACCGTACTGAGTCAGGTGGCGTCCGCTTCCGCAGTTCGCCGAGCGTTACAAGCACCTGCCATCCGTCGGATTCGTACGCGTAGTTCTTGACGGTGCCAAGTTTGGGAATTGGCACCTCATAGACGTTCCAATTCTGCGGACCTGGAAGCTGGGCCGGCAGATCGAATGGCTCGGCTGCCCAGATGTCAATGTCCATACTCACCAGGTTACACCATGCACAGAACGGAAAGGATCTCGCGACGGCGGAAAATCAATTCAACCACATCGTTTGACGCACCATCCGCCGTTCATCGTGAATCCGTTGGTTATCGCAACATGGTGGGTGCGGTGACTTAGTCGATCGGAATTTCGACGATGTTCGAGAGTATTACCGAATCGTCAAGGCTCCGCTCCACTGGGTTTTCAACTGCTACGGTCACTCGCGAGAATTTCCTCAGTTCGTCCTTTTGAATTCTGAAATCTCGGAGAATACTCTCGCCCTCGTCTTTCACGTCAAATTGCCGCGCGTACGGCGTGCTATTGTCAGGCCTGAGTACCAGGTAGTAGTCGCCGAACGGACCTTTGCCCGCTGGCCGCGGCTTTCCGTTAGCCTGGATTTCAAATTGGGGTGACCCATCGCGAAGGAACTTCACGAACTTCACCTCAAACACAATGTTCGTTTGTTGACGCGCGCATCCTCCGATCACGGGTATCGTTGTCGCTATGCAAAGCACGAGCATTGATCCGATCAAGTGTTTGCGTGATTTGGGTGTTAACGCCGAGAAGTGCCACATTTGGATTCCTTTGAGATTGCGCTCAACGCGAACGGTACCCGTCACCGAGGACGGAGAGTAGTGCTTCCATTCGCGAAATCGTGCAAGCCGTCCTTCGGTGCACGGGATGGTTATCGCCTCGCTTTTTCCACTGCCAGCGAGAGTTTGCTGCGGCGTATGCAAAGTATATCGTCCCCAAAGTAGCGCATGAATTTAACGTCGGTTGCAGTGATGTCACCATTCACGATCACTGCTCGTCGACGAGACGACAAATGCTTGGGTAAGTCTTCGTCTTTGAGCTTCGTACCGGCAGCGTTCCAAACGGTAAATCCGTCCGTTGGCGAGGACTTCACTACGACTCTCGCGACATCCGCGGACCGGGAAATGGCTCCGTCATCACCTTCACCGAGACAGCTTCCGCGAACGCTTGCGGCAAGCGGTTGTCGCCTCCGGACTCTTGAAGCGAATCACCAGTCACACGTTTCGTCATTGCTTTGCGTCGCATCAACTGTGGGACGGGACAAACATTCGCGAAATACAACGCCTGTTGGGTCATTCCGATATCAAGACGACCGAAATCTACACGCACGTTCGCAAACCCAACGCGAAGGCACCGCTGAGTCCGTTGGACAAGATGTTCGGGACGCCCGAACGAGACGCCGATGCGATCGCGGCGTAGCGAAGTAAACGCCGCGTGCTTGGCGGGACCCGGTCAAGTGAATTCTTCGCGGCGGTCTGCTCCGCGGCAGCCGCCTTTGGTCGCGGAACGAAGTATTGTTTCGTTGTTTCCGCTTTGTTTGCTGGCGAGGGCGCCCTGCGTCGTCGCAAGAGACAACCCCATTCCCCCGCGTCGTCACCCGAACTCCGCTGGGCTCTTTGCGTCCATCCGGCAGGCCGATAGACTTTGGGAATCGATGGCGGCATTCGCGTTCAAACGCGGTCTACCATCGGAGGATGGGTGGCCGAGTGGTCGAAGGCTCTAGTCTTGAAAACTAGCGTAGGGGAGACTCTACCGTGGGTTCGAATCCCACCCCATCCGCTTCTGCAAGTCGCCGTCCGCGACTTCTCTCGTTGGCCGGTAAGACGAGGACCGACTATCCGACGCGGAAAGCGATTGCTCGGGGCCGAGGATGCTCCGGCAGCCGACCGGTGTTCAACGCCCGGCTTCGGCAATTCGCTCGGGGTGATCGATGACGAGGTAGTGCCCGTGGTCGGCGGTGACGATCACCAGCGTGTGATCCCAGGCGGCGTTTTCGTCGACCCAAAACATGACACGTTTGAAGGCTTCTTCGCCGCTCAGGGTCGCACCGATGCTGTCATCGAGGTTGTTGGCGTGGTTGGCCCAGTCGACGTCGCCGGCTTCGATCATCAACCAGAATCCATCGATGGATTGCTCGAGAACCAATAACGCCGCCTCGGTCATCTCCGCGAGCGTCGGGTTCTCGAGAATGTCGGCTTCGGTGTAGCGATCGGCGCGAGGCCCCTTCGCGGGATTGTACTTCCCGTCGGCGGTCGCGAACGGTAAGTGGCCGCCTTTGGTTCCGAAGAAGCCGATCAGAGGCTCGATGTTGTCCACCGATTTTTGCGCCGCATCCAGCAAGAGTTCGCGACCCGACTTACCTTTGGTTCGCTGAACAACGCGATAGCGGCCACCGTTTTTGAGGTCACTCGCGCGGAGATCGTCCTGATGGAAATACGGGTTGCCTTGGGCGAAATTGTTGCCCTGCAGTTTGTCGGCACCTTTGCCTTCGCCCCAGCCGCCGCCGATCAACACGTCGACACCGGGAAGTGGTTCTTCTCGGTGCGCCGATGACGGTAAACCAACAAGATCGCGTGCGATGTCTTGATAGTCTTTTCGCGAGACGTTGTTGGCGTATGCGGCGGCCGGCGTCGCGTGACTGACGGGAACGCTGGTGACGATTCCGACCATAAAGTCTTGGTCGCGCTGCAGCTCGCGTGCGAACGGAAGGACCTGTTTGCCATCGACGTCGACGTTGATCGCTCCGTTGTATGTCTTGATGCCGCTGCACAGGCTGGTTGCGGAGGCGGCGGAATCGGTCACGGCATGTCGGAGGCTTCGATCTTTGCCGAGCAGATAGTCGCTGTTGATTCGCTCGCGCCACGGCGAGCGTCCGCCGAGCAGCGCGTCGTAGCCGCAGTGACTACCGCTGTTGACGCTGATCACCGTTTGTGAGTTGACGTCGGTCTTGGCACCGGTGGCGGCGGGACTGGTCACGACCAATCCGAAATCGGTCATGACCCGACGGTCGTCTTGGAACGCGAGCCCCGTGCCTCGACCGGAGTCGTAGCTCACACGACCGGTCTTGTAGATCGATGCCGCGCGAGTGGTTTGCCAATCCATGCCGTCGAAGACGATCAAAATGATGTTGCTGTAGCCCGCATCATGAGCCTGACGTTGCAAGCGATAGATGTCCGTCTGGTCGTAGTAGCCTGCGTGCGGGTTGTAGGAATCGGCCCCCGCGCCGGCGAGCTTTGCCAAACGGTCCTTATCAGCGAAGACACTGCCGCGCTCGCGCCAAGCATCAAGGGTGTGACCGAACACGTAGGTCGGAATCAGACGATTACTGTGTTGTCCCCAAGTCGTGAATTTATCGGCGTTCGTCCCCCAGTGGCCGTACACCGATTTCTGGCTCTGGACGGACGCTTCTTGAAGGTCACGCATCGCGTCGGGTTCATCACCGCTCGTCGGCGCCGCGGCGAGTAGCAGGGCGGTCAGCAGTACCAAACGCGGAGGCCAATCGGTCGATCGCATGGTGCTCATTTCGGTGAGAAGAGGGCGGGTCGGGGTGTGACAAGAATAATCGCTCACCCGGTGACATCCGAGAGGGCGTTCGCGCCCGTTACGATCATCGTTGGCCCGATCATTGCTGACCCGTTGGCCAAGCTCGCTAACGCACCAGTGCCGCCGCGATTTCTCCCAACAGTGGTACGACCTGTTGCTGTGCCGCCCGGATTCGCGCAGCCCGACTGGAGGAGAGCCCTCGGAGCTGAAGTTGCTTGAGGTTGGCGTCGAGGTCTCGCCAATCGGCGAGCAATTGCTCGGCCTCTTCTCGGAGCTCTTCGAGGTGATCGGGGTTCCCGAGTCGTTCGGTGCGGCTGATCATCTCGTGGACTTCGCGGCTGTGGCGAAGGAAACTGCGTGCGGCGTCGACCACGGCTCGTCGATACGACGACGGCTGAAGGAACTGGTCGTAGTCGTTGATGGTGCGATCGAGGACTTCGCTGGCTCCCTCCAGTGCGGCCGCGGTGCCGACCAACTGTGTCAGCGGAACGGTCGCGACGTAGTCTCCGGAGATGCCGAAGATTTCTCGTAGCTGGCGACAGCCTCGTTCGGTTTCGGCGATCAATCCGGTGCGGATGGCGGGAACGTCTCCGAGTTGCGGTTGGATCGAGCACCAGGTTCGGTCAAAGTCCGCGAACATGTCGCGCAGTTCGCGGCGGGGCGCGTTGGCTGCCGAACGAGATTGAAGCTGCGCGGCTAGCCGGGTCAGATCGCGCATCGCCGTCAGCACGCGAGATTGCTCTTGTGGCGGCAGCTTGACGAGTGCAAAGAAACTGAGGGACTGCGAGATGGCATTCAAATTGAACGTGATGCGACGCGCGATCCCCGCGACTTCTTCCATCGAATGCGGTGCGGGCATCCAGAGCAGCCCATAGACTTGATCGCCGCACTCGCTGATACGATCCAGCTTGCGACTCAAGTAGGGATTGTCGAGTGCGTAAACGCGTTCACTGTAGACTCGCCATCGAGTCGCAAAATCGTTGAAGCGGGCGACGCATTCGTCGTAGGGCATGTCCTGCACTTCTCGACCGGCGGTGACGAGTCGTTGCTGAAAGAGCCGCGCGTCATGGGTCAGTTGGCGACATCGCCCCCGTTCAATCTCCGACAACTCCAGATCGTCGACGAGTGCTTGGATGTATGCTGAAGCGGTGATCATCACGTCTTGAAGTGCTCGGCGGTCGAATTGAGGCTCGAAGCCAAGCTGGCCGAGCATGTTCGTGCAGGCGGCGTCGCACTCGCCCACCAAGCCGGCGCAGGAATCGCTGAGCCCGTCGAGGGACCGCAGCCGGAACGCGACTTGGCGATACCGGCGGTCGAGCAAACGATGGGGTTCTTCGATGACCGCGAGCGAACTCGCGTTTTCGAGTCGATCGAAGAGACTGTCACACGTCGCCGAGACTTCGTAGACGCTCGGCAGCGCGGCGCGGATGGCGGCATTTCGTGGTGCGGCGGCGCGCAGTTCCTGAACGAGGCGACCGTAGTTGGTGGCGAATCCACCGAGTTGCCGGGCATAGTCGGCGACCTCGCGGCTGCGAACATTGATTTGACGAGGCTGGGGGCGCGGACGCGTGGTCGCCTGTGGCCTCGGGGCGGGCTGCCCGAAACCGCTGGGCAAATTCAGCTCATACGGAGTGGCGGGTGGGTTGGCCGCCGATTGGGCTCGGCGTGCTTCGATGTCGCGGCGTCGCTGCTCGGCCTCGACGCGTTTCATGCGGTCTTTCTCGAGTTGAGTGTTGGCCCAAGTTTTGAAGAGACTCTCGATCAGTTGTCCGTTTTGGGCCTGTGCGGCCGAGTGGGCAAACGAATGGGCGATCAAGACGCAGAGAATCAGCGCGACTCGCATGGTGTTGGCTCTGGGGAAGGAAGCTGTCGGGATTCGATCATCTTACGTGACGCGGCAGCGGCCTACAAAAGCCGTCACGATTGCGGCACAATCTGCCACCAACGACCCTTCTCAAGGTGGAAACGAAACGATGGCGGATGCCAAACCAAAACGAGTGTTGTCAGGCATTCAGCCGACCGGACGCCCTCACTGGGGCAACTATTTCGGGGCCATTCGGCAGTACATTGACCTTCAGGAAGAGAACGAGGGCTTTTACTTTGTCGCCGACCTTCACGCGTTGACAACGGTTCGTGACGCCGAGGCGCTGCGTGGCTACGTGCTCGATACGGCGCTGGACCTCCTTGCGTTGGGGCTTGATCCGGCGAAGGCCACGCTTTTCGTTCAGTCGGACGTCCCGGAGGTGAGCGAACTTTGCTGGATACTGCTGAGCGGCACGCCGATGGGATTGCTTCAGCGCTGTGTGGCTTACAAGGAGAAGATTGAGAACGGGCTCTCCGCCGACGCAGGCTTGTTCACGTATCCGGTGCTGCAGGCCGCCGACATCCTGGCCTATGACAGCGAGTTGGTCCCCGTCGGCGCTGACCAAGTCCAGCACATCGAGGTTTGCCGCGACATCGCCGGAAGTTTTAACCATCAATTCGGTGAAACGTTTGTGCTGCCGAATGCCAACGTGCTCGACGGCAGCGCGAAGGTCCCGGGGACCGACGGCGCGAAAATGAGCAAGAGCTACGATAATACGCTCCCGCTGTTCGGCGAGACCAAAAAGATACGCAAGCAGATCATGCGGATCGAAACCGA
>JBCBLJ010001211.1:0-1521 GCA_038520195.1 Planctomycetota bacterium | reverse complement strand
GTCAACGTGTGGCATCGAACGGTGACCCAAAAGTAGGCTTCTGAGCGAAACGGTTCCGATTGGAAGTTACGCTCAATCCGCCGGGACTGCCATCGATGCGTGACGCGATTCACAGCAATCATCGTCGCAACCACCGTCGGCATCGTCCTGCAATTACACCCATCGTGGGTGGCCATGGCCGCCGTTGTCGCGTCGATGATTGCTGTGAATCGCGTCACGCATCGATGGCAGTCCCGGCGGATTGAGCGTAACTTCCAATCGGAACCGTTTCGCTCAGAAGCCTACTTTTGGGTCACCGTTCGATGCCACACGTTGACGATCGCGAACGAATCACGCATCGAGACTTGGGCGATGTCGGAAGTATTTGCGAAAGCCAAGACGCACGAGCTGATCGTATTTGAGTTGGAACCCGGTCGGATCCTCTACCTACCGAGCAATGCTTGGACGACGCCGGAGAACTTTGCGGAGTTTCGCGCGGGCGTTTTGCGTCGACTGCGTCGTTACCGTTGGTCCCATTTCTGGACGCTACGGATTTAGGACCTGCAAGCGATGGTTGCGGGGCGAGGCCAAAGCGTCCTGCAGAGCTGCGGCGCAACCTACCGAAGTGATTCGAGGTCTCCGTGGGGACCACCAAGCGTTCCCCACAGCCCGTAATCGGACGTCACCTCACCGTCTGAAGAAGGCGGTTTCAGTTTCCCATTCTGTTCGACGAAGATGACGTTACCGTCGTCCATCAGGACGTGAGCGCCGCCTCGTCCACGGCCAAAGTGTCGTATGGCGTCGGCGATAGAATCATCCCCGGGCTCAAGCTCCTCGAGTTCAAGCTCCTCGAGGTCATCCTCACGGACAATCGTGATGAACTCTCGAGTGTGTTGCACGCTGGCCACGTCTCGCGAACGGATCACGTAGACAATGGCACCGGCAACAAACGCGACCAACAAAGCGGTTTGACCAAGCAAATGCTTCGGCCGTAACTTCGCCTTTTCGGATTCGCCGTCTTCCCGAGATTGATACGGATTGAGCCGCGCTTCGGTGCTACTCATTCTCAGCCGCACCCTCACCGGACTCATCCGAGACCCGCGCGGGCATCGGCGGTAATTCCTCGACGATCTCGGTCTCCCGAGGCATTGGGCGTGCACGACGCATTTCACCAAACTCTCGTACTGGCCCACGGAGCAATACGGCCGCTCCAAGGCCTAAACCGCAGAGGACGAGGGCGGCCCCTGCGAGAATCAGCGTCAACTTCGACTTCGCCGGGGCGCCCGCTGTTTCTTGGCCGACTTCCGCCGGACTGCGATAGGGATCGGAGGTATTCGTGGTCATGACTTTCGATGGATTATTCAGGGTGAAGGTGCCGGTGAAGGCGAGGAGGGTCCGGCTTCGGATGAGACGGTCTCCATCGCACTCTCATATTCGTCCCAGTCGACAACTTCGCGACGCTCCTCGCCGAATTCTTCGACCTGTTTGACCGGCGCAAGTGCTAAGAAAAGCACAGCGATGGCGAAGGCAATCGTGCCGGCG
>JBCBLJ010000370.1:0-7839 GCA_038520195.1 Planctomycetota bacterium | reverse complement strand
GAGATAGCCGACGACACCTTGATTTTTCTGACCTCGGACAACGGGCCACTCAACGAGTTTTCAAAACAAGGGTTGCGTGGACGCAAATCGCATCTTTGGGAAGGCGGACATCGTGTCCCCGGGCTGTTCCGTTGGCCCGGCAAGATCGCCGCGGAATCGGTGTGCGATGTCCCGATTTGTGGAGTCGACTTCCTACCCACGGTCTGCGACATCGTCGGAATTGACCCACCAAAGGACCGGGTGCTCGATGGGACAAGCTTGTGGCCCTTGCTGAGCGGGGCTGCCCAGTCGGTGACCCGGCAACGACCGCTTTATTGGTTCTTCTATCGATTGAATCCTGCGATCGCGATGCGCGAAGGTGATTGGCTGTTGATCGCGCAAACGGTCGATTGGAAACGCCCCAAGGCACATCCGCTGCTGCGCGAAGATCTTCCGTACATCAAGCGGAGCGAACCGATCGAATTCGAATTGTATAACCTCCGGGACGACCTGTCGCAGCGCATCGATCGAGCGACCGAGGAGTCGAATCGTCTGAACGACATGATCCCGCGGCTCAAGGCGATGCATCGCGAAGTACTAGACGAGGCACCGGTCTGGGAAATACCGGAGTCATACAAGCAATCCTCCGCCCGCAAGATCTGGACCTCACCCTGACCACGCAAGCTGGCCCGTCGACGCAGGCTGGCCCGGCGGCCCCAACGGCCGGTCGGCGTTCTCGAAAAGACGGGTTTGGCATAAACTCTCGCCATGGCGTTTTTGGCGAACTTTACCGCAATCGATTTTGAGACGGCGAACCGGCGCCCCGACAGTGCGTGTCAATTGGGTGCGGTCGTCGTTCGCGAGGGCGAAATCGTTGACAAGCGGATGTGGATGATTCGTCCCGAGCCGTTCTTTTTTTCGGCCGCCAACATTCGAATCCACGGGATTCATTCTTCGGATGTTGAAGGTGAGCCGAATTTCAGCGACTTGTGGCCGGAAATTGAATCCTTCGTCTGCGGAGACTGTTTGATCGCACACAACGCCGGCTTTGACATCAACGTCCTTGCCGCATGCCTTCAGCGACACGGCATCGACGTTCCCGAACTGCACTTTAGTTGCACGCGTTTGATTGCCAAACAGGCTTGGCCTTCACGTCCTCGATACGGACTGAAGCCGTTGTCGAATTGGCTGGGTGTTAAGTTCAAACATCACGACGCGTTGGAAGACGCGGTTGCTTGTGCAAAGGTGTTGATTGCGGCGGGCTTGGCTCGCGAAGCAGAAACGTTCGAGCAACTCGAGAAAACGTTGCGGCTCGAACGTGGAAAGGCGGGGCCGTGGGGTATCCAGCAGGCGACCAAGATCCGTCGCCGCTTTGGCCGCTCGGCACGACGTGTCGAATCCGGTCGCCCCAAGCGGACCCTGCGTCGCTCGAGTACCCGCCAGTTACCGTTGCCGCTCAATCCGTTTGACGAACAAGCGATGAGAAACCTATCGGAGGGGCCTCCCCCGACGGAAACCGATCGTCATTCGGTCGGCGAGAATCTTCAGCGGGTCCTGATTCGTGCGGAGTTTGTGCAACCGCTTCGCGGCCGCCGCATCGTACTTCACGGGCGGCTCAAAACCATGACACGCGATCAGGTGCTGGATGTGACCAAGCGAAGTGGCGGCGTCCTACAGTCCGAGATCGATGAAGCGACCGACTGCGTGGTCCTTGGAGCCGAAGACGGGGCGGACGCGGCGACTCTGCAACATCTCGGCGGAACGCTCGAGGTACTCAGCGAAAACGAGTTCCTCGGCATGATCGGATTGCGTTCCTGACAGCGGAACCGAGTATCGTTCCGGCGAACCCTCCTCGAAGGACGGAGCCTTCGAAGTTGGAGTCATGCAGTGACAACGCGTCGGTCGCTGTTGACGCGAAGCTAACCAGCAATCCGCGAAATACGATTGCTCGGCTTGGCGATTTCGTCGACGGTCGGCTGGTAGCGAAACTGCATCAGGTAAGCGTCTTCGATGGTATCGTCATAGAAGTCGCGGAGGACGCTGATGGCTCGAAAGCCGAGCGACTTGAAGAACAGCTGTGCATCCAGGTTCGTTTCGCGAACTTCAAGCATGATCCGGTTGCGACGTTCATGAGAAAGCTTGCCGAAGAGTTTGGCGCACATAGCGCCGCCGATACCCTGCCGACGAAAGTCGGAATGAACGGCGAAGTTTAGGATGTGAAGTCGGTTCTTGTGCAACTCGTAGATCATGAAGCCGACGATTTCATCGTCGATTTCAGCGACCATTCCGATACAGTTGCGTTGTCGCAAGCATCGAATGAAGTCATCTTCATTCCAGGCGAACTCAAAACAACTTTGCTCAATCCCCAAAACCGACGGCATGTCCCGTCGAATCATCCATCGGATGTGAACACAAACAGGGGTCTGTTTTGCTTGTTCCATTGTCGGACTCCTTTCCGAGACGGTCCCATCGAGTGGGCTGTCACCAAGCATGTCGGTCGTGCCATATTTCATCGGCGAGACGCCGGTGGGCTCCTTGGACCATTTGGCCCGTGCGACGGAAAATAGCAAACGGGCTTCGTGAGTCCAAGACAGATTGTGAATCGAAAACACCCGGCGAAAGACGGGTTTTGATGCAAAAACCGAATCATTGGCGGAGATCCCGCAACCACGTTTTGAGGCCACACGATCGAATTTCGAGCCGCTACCGAAGGTGGCATTTGCCGAAAATTTGGCCAAAACGTTCGCGCTGATGACAGAACGCCGCCCTTGGCGTGTGTAATTCAACGTCGCCCGCACTTTGAACCGTGATGATGCAAGTTCCCGATACACGCCCGAGTTTGCTCGTTCGGATTCGTGATGTGAATCACGCCGACGCCTGGAGTGAGTTCTCAGCGTTGTATCGGCCGGTCGTGTTCGGATTGGCGACGCACCACGGAATGAGTACGCACGACGCCGAGGACTTGACGCAGCAAGTGCTGTGGACCGTTTCGCGGGCAATCGAACGGTTTGATTTCAACCGAAAGGATGCGAAGTTTCGCACTTGGTTACAGACCATTGCGAGGCGGGCGATCATCAACGCGATGACGCGGGGAACACCCGATCGCGCCGCCGGAGGAGATCACATTCACGAACTGCTTCTCTCGCAGCCTGAACCGTCGGAACTGACCGCGACGCTGGAGTTGGACTATCGTCGCGAAGTGTTTCAAGTCGCCGCGGATCGAGTTCGCTCGGAAGTGAGCGAGATGACATGGCAGGCATTTTGGCGAACCGCGATTGAAAACGAGACCGTTCAAGACGCGGCGAAGGCGATCGGTTGTCGAGTCGGCAGCATCTACACGTCGCGGAGTCGTGTCATGCAGAGACTACGGGCGCTGGTGCAGGAACTCGATTCAGCGGAGCGATGCTGATGAACAGACACCTATGTCACCACGAGCACATCGATTCGTTTCTGGAGGGTACGCTTCCCGAGGATTCGCTTGCGGAATTCGAGGAGCACCTTGAGACCTGTGTCGCGTGTGAGACGGCGCTCGAGAGTCGAGTGGCGGACCGGCGGTTCTGGTCGGAAGCGAAACAGTTCTTGAGCGATTCGGCGATCGTCCCGCAAAGCCCACGCGACCACGAAAGTTCGTTGTCGAGTTTGCAGCGGATCGTCGCACCAACGGATGACCCCGAAATGATCGGGCGATTCGCGGGTTATGAAATTCGTGCGATCGTCGGTGTGGGCGGAATGGGGATGGTACTGAAGGCTCGCGACGTGTCTCTCGATCGATTCGTCGCGATCAAGGTGTTGAATCCGTTGTACTCGACGCACTCAGCTGCGCGGAAACGATTTGAGCGCGAGGCTCAAGCGGCGGCGGCGGTCTTGCACGACAACGTGATCTCGATTTACGGCGTTGACACCTGGAACGGGACTCCCTTCCTGGTGATGCCTTATGTCAAAGGCGAGTCCTTGCAGCAGAGGATCGATCACAGCGCGCCGCTGCAGGTGGAGCAGACGGTCGAAATCGGAATGCAGATCGCTCGCGGTTTGGCGGCCGCCCACGATCAAGGCTTGATTCATCGGGACATCAAACCCGCAAACATTCTGATGCCGGCTGGTGTTTCGCGCGTGATCGTGACCGACTTTGGCTTGGCGCGCGCGAGCGACGACGTGAGCTTGACGCACAGTGGAATGCTGGCGGGCACGCCGCAGTACATGTCGCCCGAACAGGCGATGGGAATCAAACTTGACCATCGCTCGGACCTGTTCAGTCTTGGGGCGGTCATGTACGCGATGTTGACCGGAAGGCCGCCGTTTCGATCGGAATCGCCTTACGGCGTCATGCGAAAAATCACCGACGCACGTCAACGACCGGTCATTGAAGTCAACGCTTCGACGCCAAAGTGGCTGAGCGAATTTATCGATCGATTGCTCGAGAAACTTCCCGAAAACCGTTTCAAGTCGGCGCACGCAGTCGCCGATCACCTGGAGGATTGTCTGGCCCACTTGCGGCAGCCGGCGACGGTGACGCTTCCTCGGCTCGCACCGGCGGCCCGGAGACGACCGCTTCGTGTTCGACCGACGCTTGCGACCGTTGGTGTTGCCATTGCTTTGACCGCAGGCGGCTTGTTCGGACGGAGTCTTTGGATCGAGCGACCGGCACCGCCGGCGACGAGCCAAAGCATCAAGAACGACTCCACCCTCGAAAACAACAGCGAGCTTCCACTCTGGATCCTCGACGACTCCGAAATAGCGGAGTTGGAGAGTGAAATCGAGAGTTTGAGAATTGAACTGGCCAACCCCTACGTCTTACCCGTTGAGGAGACATTGCCGTGAAGAATGGACACAAATTGACTTGGTTGCTGACGTTGACGTTAGTGACGTTTTCACCGACCGCGTCCGTCGTGGCACAAGA
Source organism: Planctomycetota bacterium (assembly GCA_038520195.1). Lineage (GTDB taxonomy): Bacteria > Planctomycetota > Planctomycetia > Pirellulales > Pirellulaceae > Stieleria. The sequence goes on along the minus strand of JBCBLJ010000370.1, from coordinate 2,963 downwards.
CGCGGAGAAGCGCGTCTCGCTCGAGCAGCAATTGTTGGCTTTGGAAATGAAGAGCCAACAGACCCGTCTCGAACTCGGACCCTCCCATCCGAACGCGAGAATGCTTCAGCAGCAGATTGAGAGCGTCAAAGCAATGATCAACATGCTTGAGTTGGGGGCGACGGCCAAAAAGAAGGACGAGATGCGTGAGACGCTGACCCAGTTGGTCAAGCAGGTCTTTGAACTACAGACTCAACTGCATGCCGAACGGGTTCAGCGCGCGGCAGACGATCTCGAGAAAGCGAAAGAGGCGCTCGCGGCGCGAAAGAAATCGGCGCCCCAGTTGATCGAGCGGCAGGTGGAAGAGCTACTGGCTGGACTCAGCGACGAAGGGTCGGCAAAGAAGCCAACGATTTACGGCGCGAGCGGTGGTTATTCATCGGCGGCGACCAAGTATGAAGGGTCAGGGCTATCACTCGCGACGCAGGGATGGGAAGTCTGGCGAGCACGCAAATACAAAGACGCGGCCAAATGGTTTGAGGCCTCGCTGAAGAAGGATGCGAAGAACCCGAATGCACTCAACGGACTTGGATGGAGTTACCTGCACTCCGGACGGCACTCGGAGGCCGTCGGAGCATTCGAGAAAGCACTGGCGTTGGAGCCGGAACACCCAGGCGCGATGAATGGCGTCGGTCAAGCTTTGATGGCGCAAGGCAAATACGACGAGGCAAAGAATCGGTTTCTTTTCGCCGTCGAGGACTTGATTGAAAAACTTGGCGAAGAGAAAGCGATTCGCCGAAAAGCCACTGCGGCGTGGCTTGGGCTGGTCCGAGTCTTGATCAATAGCGGTGACTTGGATGGCGCTCAGAAGTGGATCGAGCGGTACCGAAAGCACGATCCGAAGCAGCCGATCATCAACGGAATGTACGAGGAGATCAAAGCGGCCCGTAAGGGGGGCGAAGCCGAGCTGTAAGCCGGTTGCGAGACCGCGCGGGGGCGCGTCTAGCTCCCGCGCGACTTTTTGCCATCGACGCACAAAGGCGCATTCGCAAGGCTTTTGTGCGATCCGTCTTGGGACGACGATGCGAGCGAAACAGCTCCACTCCGTCGCCGAGCCCGGGAAAACGCTCTTTTGACGGTTGCGGCCCGCGACTCCAGGGCCCGTTTTCCGTGATCGTGGTCAAGAATCCAACCTGTCCAAGGAAAATCTCGAGATTCTTTTTGAGTTCTCTCGGCGCCAGCGGTCTAAGTTGCTGTTGCCACACGCCGAGTTGAACGATGGATGCCGCGTTTTCAAACCCATTCGAACACTATCGGCTCCTTCACGGTTCGCACGACCGGACTGCGCCGATGGCAGAAACTCTGACCGAAGCGGAATTCGCTCGAGCCGTCTCCGAAGCGATGCCGCGTTTGGTTTCGATCGCTCGGAGGCTCAGTGGCAACGACGAGTTTGCACAGGAGGCGGTGCAGAATGCGTTGCTACGGGCGTCGAAGTCGTGGCGAAGTTTTCGTGGTCAAGCACAGGTGGAAACCTGGATCACACGGATTGTGATTCGATGCGTTCGGGATGTCATCGCGCGTGAGCGGCGCCACAAGACGCTAGTTGCTCCATTGCCCGACGGGCAGGACCAGTGCGTCCGGGATGTCGCGATGGGTCCCTCCCAGCAAGCCATGGACCAGGAATTGGCGGATGTGATCCGTACGGCGGTTCAAGCGCTGCCGCAGAGGCAGCGCGAAGTGTTTGCACTTTCAATGTGGCAGGGGCTGGCGACGAGCGAAATCGCGGAACTCTTGCAAATCAATGCGCAGGCTGTTCATTCCAACCTTCATGCGGCTCGGACGAGGTTGCGTGAGTTGCTTGACGGGTACGTTTCATCGGACGGAGGAACGCGATGAGTCCGGAAGAATTCGACGAGCTGCTGAATCAGGTTGACCCGGGCGGGGCGCGTGAAGTCTCGCGGGAGCGAGAGACTTGGAGCCAGCTGGTCTCCCGTCGCCAGCGACGGCGTCACAACGTGGTTTTGTTTGCAACCGCGGCAGTGATCCTGTTGGCACTTGGCATCGCGTGGATGGTGACAAGCGACGGAGACGGAGCACGAATCGCCGAGGGATTGCCTCCGGCAGAAGCGGACCGCTCTGAGCAGGAGATTCGCGCGCAGAGTGGCCCCGATCCGAGCGCCGCAGACGCCGACAATCGGATGGCGAACGAGTTCGGCATGGCGAAGCCGACGGAAACTGAAGACGTGAAACCGGCTTCGCCGAGGGAGGCGTTTGCCGTTTATGTCGCAGAGGCGGACTCGGAGGACGACCTTTGGTCGGACGCGGTCAATGAGATCCGAACCGCAGAAGTTACGCGTCAACGCGAGTTGATCAATCTTGTGCCACAGGTGAAGGATCCGGCCCTACGTGAAACCGCGATGGACTTGGTCTGTGAAGCGGCTGGTGCTTCGTCGCGAGAGGTGCTTCGTCAATGGTTGCGACCGACGTCGACGCGGCGAGTGGCCTGGGAGCGGCTCATTGAAGATGCGACTTTTGACCAGTGCACGGCGCTGGTCGATTTCGCGCGACGCGAGTCGGAGCGTGATTTGCTCTGTCGCCGCTTGGTTTCGACCCGCCACCCGAAGGCATTGGATGCGCTCACACGACTGGCGTTGTCGCCACAGTGGCGGAGCGCGATGCGTCGGGGTATCCCACGACTGGAGCCCGATCAGGTTCACGCGTTGATGATGCGGATGCGTTCGCGTGACCGAAATGTACAAATCACTTCGGCGTTCATCCTCGCCTCGTTGCCCGGCGACACCGTCGAACGTGTCGCGTCTTCGATGATTCTCGGGGGACGCTATCGGCATCCTGCGTATTTGGTGTTGTTGTCACGGGCGACACCTCAATCGGTTGCGTTTCTACAGAGCGCGAGCGCTCGTCAGGACCTTTCACCGGCGCTGGTTTCGGCGCGACATCACTTTTCAACCTTTGAGGGTCACCTG